>JAYVFX010000207.1:0-4683 GCA_043772795.1 Deltaproteobacteria bacterium | reverse complement strand
AGTCCACATAACAGTTAGGTGGTTCACAAATATGGCCATCGGCTGAAATTATGCCACGGGGAATCATGCAGTGGTCTCCTTTTTGACAATTCTCGGACGCTCTTGCGTCCCCATCTTGTAGCGGATTTTGCAAAAAAACAGAAGCCGTACGGTCACCACCCATAATCCATAGAAAGCCAGGTTTCCCTCATTCACCGGTAATGCCGAATAATCTCTTGCGAGAATTCGACAATACTTTCTTCGACATATCCCCACGGTGGAGAGATCACGAACTGTGAGAGTCTAGTTGCGGAGAGATCTCTGAGCGCGATAATGACCTCATCACGCGTCCCTGTCAGGCTCATCGCCTTGATCGCTTCTGGGGTGATAAACGCTTCTTCGCCAGGGTGAAGAACGCGTGAGTGGGTTGCATGAATCTCCGCCCATCGTTTATCGAGATACGCACAGTACGCAGGCGTCAGAAAAGGCTGCAAATAGGCTGGTGCGGGTTTTCCTTGCCGCATGATTTCGTAACCGTAGTGCAGAGCAACGGCAATACGCGGCCCGACACGAGCTAACACTCGCGGTGAGGTAATCGCTTCACCCGAACGCAATACACACGCAATTCCCACTGTAACGACAGGAAACTCTCCTTGCTGAGTACGCTGTTGGGCCACTGGCAATAACGTTGTCCGCAGCACGGCTGGGGACAACGTACTAATAGTAATAAGCCCATCACCTAGTGCTCCAGCAATCCCGAGCGCTTTGGGCGATCCTGCCGCGACGTAGATCGGAATCGGATCACGGACGTTGATGTAGCCATGTTCACGATCGAAGAAACGAACCAGACTATGACAGCCGCGATCGTGATACTCCACCTCTTCACCCCGTAACAAGCCTCGACAGACTTCGATGGCGTGACGAAACGTTTGTAAACGCACCGGCGGCATGCCCATCGCCCGCCATGCCGTGTGGCCAGTACCGATCCCTAGAATCACGCGACCTGGCGCGAGTTGATTAATTGTCGCAATCGAGTGCGCGATCACCGGCGCGATGCGTGTCCCAGCAATTGTCACTGCCGTACCGAGACGAATCTGCGTGGTATGCTCTGCCGCCAGTGTCATACAGGCATAGACGTCTGACGCGAGCATCTGTGTGTCAACGAACCAAGCGTTGGTAAAGCCCATCTGCTCGGCGAGCATCGTGTGTTTCCAGCTATTCCCGATGTGCGATTGGAAACTGACTCCGAAGTCCATACTGTCCCCCAAAACAAGAAATGCCTCTCACCATAACCTGGGGAAAAGGTGAAAAAGGAAAGCGGGTAAAAGGTAGGAGAAGTCTGAACCAAGCTTTTCTTCTTTCCTCACCGTTTCCCCTTTTACCCATTTCGCCGTTTCTCCCTTTCCATTTCCCCCTTATTCCAACCGCATCCCCTCTCGCCTTCTAACGTCGTTAAGATACGCAAGAATGCCATCTTCCACCGTATATTTGGGGGTAAAGTCCAGTTCCTTTTGCAGTCGATCGGTTTTCACCAATGAGGTCATCACAAAAGGCTTCTCACTCACAGAGATCTTTGCTTGCGGAAGAATGTCACGCAGGTAAGCGGTAAGGTCTCCTGTCTTGCGGCATATTCCACTCATATTGAAAACACGGTGCGTGAGATTCTTCGCATAATAGGCACGACGAAACACCTCAGCTGCATCGAGCACATACATCCAGTCTGATACTTGCTCGTTTGGCGGCATCACTACGGGTTTTCCCAGGAGTGCCAATTCCGGGGAGACCATAAAGTGGTCGGATTCTGCCCCACGTCGCTGTCCACGTCCGATACCAAACACTGAGGTCGGTCGAATGCCGATGGTGTCGAGCCCGTAGGCCTGCGCGTAGTAGCTGGCAATGTGTTCGTTAAATAACTTACAGGCACCATACACTGTGTCTGGTGTGGGCGGGTCATCTTCACTCAGTTCCGGTCCACCTAATGTAGAGCGCATGGGATACACGGCCACCGAGCTCATATAAACGACGCGAGGAATGTCTGTGAGCCGTGCCGCTTCAAAAATGTTCGTCGTGCCGATGCAGTTCACGTTGATCGATGGCAAAGGATTACGAATGCCACCGGTACCAAGAAAGTACGCTAGATGAATAATGCCATCGACCTTGTATTTCTTGATCGTGTCAATCAGCGCGGTCACTTCCATGACATCGCCAGGCACGACTTTCACTTGCGAGGCAATGTCAGCAATTGCCGCCAGGTTCGGAACCGCATCAAGAACGACCACATCTTTTTCGCCGTTCGTGACGAGATATCGAGTCAAGTGTCGACCGAGGAATCCTGTTCCTCCGGTAACCAGAATCGCCATTGTTCCTCCTCCTTTTATCCTCGCTCCTTACCACAGAGACTGTCGGGTTGACAGCCTCGAAGCGAACCTCTCTTAGCGGCCCTGTCTTGCATCTGCGGTCAGAGCCATGCATTGAAAGTGTATGGTCATTATTCTCATGGGCGTATCGGGCTCAGGCAAAACAACCATTGGGCAACTCCTCGCCCAGAGTCTCGGCTGGACGTTCTACGATGGCGATGATTTTCATCCCCAAGCGAACATCGAGAAAATGCGACAGGGTACTCCCTTAACCGATGACGATCGCGCTTCCTGGCTCGCGGCATTACAACAGTTGATCGATCATCTCCTGCAAAACGACCGGTCCGCTGTACTGGCATGCTCGGCGCTCAAGCAGGTGTATCGCCGTCGGCTACAACGACACCCGGAGAATGTTCGCTTTGTGTACCTGAAAGGGGACTATGATCTCATTCGCCAACGACTCACTGCACGTCAGAGACATTTCATGCGTCCTGGTCTGCTTGGGAGCCAGTTCGCTACGCTAGAAGAGCCACAGGAGGTCCTCACCGTCGATATTGCGCAATCACCAGAAGCGATCGTCAATACGATCACAGCAGCTTTGCAGTTGGCCTAAGGTTGTTCATCCTACCGAGGTCGAAGGTTGTGAAGCCCGTTCAGGGTGCCCTTCCTTGCCGAATTCAATCGTGCGCACAGGGACACAGAATCCAAGAATGATCGACCCCAGCAGACACCCAGCCGCAGCAGTATAGAATGGTAGTAACCAGTCATTCGTCTGCTTGACAATGTAGCCCGCAACCATCGGGCTGAAGAACCCGCCAAAATTACCCCCGAAGTTCATAATGCTCGCGATAGATCCAGCCAACCGCGTATTCATCTCAATGGGAATACTCCAGAAGGCAACGAGTCCCAGCGTAGTCAACAACTGAAAGACAGCGAAGGCAAAGACCGCATGCATCGGCGAATCGATCCTCGCCGCTACGGCTAGGAACGGAGCGGAACACGCAATCGCAATGGCAGGGATTCCCTTCCTCGCCCAGGCTTTATTCACTCCCTGTTTTGTCAACCAATCTGACAATATTCCTCCGCCCAGAACACCGACGAGTCCACCAGCGACAGGAAGCATCCCCACCCACCCCATTTCCTGAAGGGTAAAGCCTCGGGCTTTGACTAAGTACGTAGGAAGCCACGCCACAACCATAGTGAGTCCATACGCCCAGAAGAAATACGCAAGTGCTAACGCTATCACCGCGGGTGTCCTGAGTAGCAATCCGATCGGGATTTTCATCTTTTCAGTGAGGGCTTCACTTTGTCCGTCATGATCTTCGCTGGGTCGGTCTGCTCCCTTCCAGAGCCACAACGCAATCCACAAAAATCCAACTACCGCGTTAAAGTAGAATACAGCTCGCCAGGAAAAGGTTTTGACGATCCAGGTGGAAATCGGATAGGCAATCAATTGTCCAGCGTAAATGCCCGACAAACTAATCATCTGCGCAAGCCCGAGTTCGTGCTTCGGTACCCATCGCGAGTTAATCACTGTAGCAGCGGGCAAACTAGTTGCCTCGAACGCCCCGACAAGAAACCGGAGTGTGAGCATCAGAAAAAACGAATGCCGCCCTAGTGGCGTCAGTAACGTAAAAAGCGACCACCCGAAGCAGGCACTCGCTAACAACATTTTCGGGCTGCGAGTATCTGCGAGGAGTCCGCTGGGAATCATGAACGCCGCGTAACCGGCCACGAACGACGAAAAGACCACACCAAACCATGCCGTATCCCATCCGAGTTCGGGCATCATCACCGGCGCGGTGAGGGAGATGTTCACGCGATCAATATAGTTCACCAACGACAGCAGAAAGAGCAACAGGAGCATTGAATAACGCGGCGGCCAGTGCATCACAAATCGTCCCTTTTTCTTAGATACCCTTCTCTGGAAGGGCGAAAGGGCGAAAGGGCGAAAGGGTAAAGAGCGCTCTGATATTGCACGTCAGTCTTCCTTTTTACCCTTTCCCCGTTTCGCCCACTCTGCCAATTCGTTTCTCCTTATTACCCATTTTTCCTGTACCCCTATCAGATCACTTTCTGTTCTTTCAGTTTGGTTACCTCGCCTTACGAATACCCAAGTGTATCGACTCCCCTATGCAGCCGTGCTCACGCCTACGACGCCATTGCTTTGATCGTAGCGACAATCTGCGGGATCGCCACACCCGCTTTTTCTTGAATGATGAAGTCAGAGATTGGCCCGGTGAGGTCCGTATGCTCTGGATTGATCTCGATCACTTGCGCGCCAGATTGCTTGGCTACACGCGGAATGTCGGCCGCCGGATAGACGACCGCCGAGGTCCCGATAACG
>JAYVFX010000206.1:0-4899 GCA_043772795.1 Deltaproteobacteria bacterium | reverse complement strand
TTTTCTTCCTGTAGAAGCGATCGCGTGATCCGATGTTGTTCAAGTACAGCCTCACTCTCACGACTCTGTTCGCGCAGGCGGGAACACGCCGCTTGCTTATCGGCTACCGCTTGTACCATATCCGCCAGGTCAGCCTCGTTTTGTGCCACCATTGTTGCCAATTCCGCCATACTCACCTGGATACGCTCAATCTCTGCTTTCGCAGTCTCGGACTCTGCTTGACATACCGCGTGCCGGTCTGCAAGTTCGCGTGCTCGGTCTTGCGAACGTTTTCGTTGGCTACGCATGCCCTCAAGTCGTTCCCGTCGCTCAGCGACACGTACACGGAGTTCGTCACCCAGTGTGCGGTGCTGCTCAAGTGCCACCTTCGCTTGCGCAACGTCTTCCTGCGCGACGGTTAACGCGGCTTCCCGCTCTTGGCGGCGCGTCTTACTGTCTGCTTCCTGGCTTTGGCGATGCGCGATCTCCTGCGTCAATGTTTCCATTTCTCCGTCGAGTGTTTGGCGTTCGTAATTGACGCTTTCATATTTATCGAGGAGTCGGCGCCGCTCCCCTTCCAATCTCCCGTCTTCGCGGTGCAGCACTTCGCTCTCTTTCCCCAGTGTCCGTGCTTCCGCTTCCAATAACGCGATTTCGCCTTCGATTTCCTGCTGCTTGCGCTTCATCTCCTGGCGCTGTTGCACGAGACCGGAGACCACCATCTCTTGCTCCCGGCTCTGTTCGGCCAAGTCACGGATCTGGCGACGGCGTTCAAGCAGGGCCTGTTCTACTGAGCCTTCGCTTCCTCCACTTACTACCCCTTGTGAGGTGATCACTTCGCCGTCTCGGGTAACAAACGTTTGGTGTGTCCCATTTTGCTGCCAGAGCTGGAGGCCGCTGCGCAAATCTGGGACCAGCATAGCATCGCCGAGTAGGGATTTTGCGACGTCGCGATAGCGATCATCAACAGTCAGAAGATCTAACAGCGGCGAGGTCCCTGCACCGACAGTGAGAACGTTAAAGCCGCTACTGTACCCGTTCAGTTCGTGCCCGTCGCTATTGCCGTTGCCATTGTGGACATGGCCATTCTTACTGCGCGGAGTCAAGGGAATGAAACTTCCACGCCCAGTCTGGGTCGTCCGCAGATATTCTACAGCGTTCAGCCCTGCTTCCACGTCGGAGACCATGACGTATTCGAGTTTGTCACGGAGCACTGCGGCAACCGCCCGTTCGTACTCCTGTGGCACTTCGACCATCTGTGCGACGACACCACAGATCCCCTGGCCCACCTCAGCGCTCGCAACGCCCGCCATAATGGCCCGCACTCCTTGGGGATAATGATCGTATCCGTGTTCCAGCTCCTCTAACGTTGCCAAACGGGCCCGGAGTTCCGCCTGCTTCGCCCAGGCTCCCGTCATTTCACCGTCAAGTTGTTCACTGGCAGAAGCCGTTTCCCGTAACCCGCCGGTCTTTTCTTCGCGCTGACGCTGCCCGGTCGTTAAGCGCTCTTGTAGTGCGGTCGCACGCGCTTGTGTGGTCGCCAACTGCTGTTCCGTTTCTGACTGTAGCAGCTCAACACGTTCGGCCTCTCGCGCAAGAGTCTGCAAGCGCTGTTCAACCTCAGAGGCACGGCGACGCGCGTAGGCCAGAGCATTTTGGATTTGCGCTTCTTGTGTGAGGAGATCAACGATTTCGGTTTTGATTTCCTCGGCCTGCGCCTCGCGTTGTCCAACATTTTGCTGGAACCCGGTCATTTCCTGTTCATACGAGCGGAGGGTGTCATCGTCTTCCTGTAAGAACTGTTGGAGTTCTGTCGCCCGTGCATCAAGATCCGCAATCTCTTCTTTTACGTATTGTCGTTTTTCAATGAGTCCAGCGATTTCCTCTTCTGCCGCTACCACCCGCGCTTCCGCTCGCTGCTCTTGTTGTCCTAAGAATTGCTTCTTTTGTTCACCTTGGCGGAGGGCACTCTCATTCACATGGCGGCGTTCTTCTAACTCACGGAGAGTTTTTTCTTCTCGATCAAGAGCATTGGCCGTTTCAGCGCGTTCGGCTTGCAGTCGCTGCGTCTCCTGGGCGATCTGCTCTTCATGCGACAGCAACTCTTCACGTCGTAGTTCCAACGCGGTTAGTTCGTCTGACAGTGCACGAGAGGAGCGACAGATAAGGGCAAGATCAAGGGCTTTAAACTCATCTTGAAAGGTACGGTACTGCTCCGCCTTCTTCGCTTGCCGTCGTAACGACCCAAGTTGTCGGTCCATTTCATGCAAAAGATCAAGGACGCGAGCCAAGTTCTCTTGCGTACGTTCCATCTTGCGTTCCGCGACTAAGCGCCGACTGCGAAACAAACTGACACCCGCGGCTTCTTCAATGAGGGAACGAATTTCTTCTGGCTTGGCGTTAATCAGATGATCGACGCGACCTTGTTCGATGATGGAATATGCTTTGGTCCCAGCCCCAGTACCGAGAAAGAATTCCACAATATCGCGCAAGCGACAGGGGACTTTATTGATGAGATACTCGGACTCTCCCGAGCGGAAATAACGGCGCGAGACCATCAACTCGGTCCAATTGGTTCCCACCAGACCGCCATTTTCATTGAGCAAAGGATCAGTCGCATCATTCTCAAGAATGAGGTTGACTTCCGCCATCCCGAGTGGAGCGCTTCCTTCGTTCCCGGCAAAGACCACATCGCTCATTTCCGAGCCGCGCAGATGTTTCGGGCTCTGCTCGCCGAGTACCCAACGCAGCGCGTCGATCACATTCGACTTACCGCACCCATTAGGGCCGACAATTGAAGTGATTCCTGCCGGGAACGTCAGCGCGGTCTTATTTTTGAAGGATTTAAAGCCAAGCAGTTCGAGCTGCTTAATCCGCATCTTCCCCACAACGCCTCCAATCCCCTAATCGCTTCCTTAAAGATACTGATAAGGAGAAAAATCCCCAGGGATAAGGACTCTTTAGTTGAGCGACCACTATATATTGTGGAGCCAGGAAAATCTACCGCTCAAGCAGTTCGGTATTCCAATAGGCGGCATCCACCACATTCAAGTATGGCAGCCACTCATGGTAGCGGCGGAAACTAAAGGTCTCCAACATGAACGGCGTCCATTCGGGTCGCACCGGCTTGCGAATCAGGCGCATCCCTGCCTGCTCTGGCCGTCTCCCACCTTTGTCGCGATTGCAGACGAAACAGGAGCAGACCACATTTTCCCAAGTCGAAAGACCATCCTGTGACCGGGGAAGGACATGATCAAGGTTGAGTTCCGAGCGCGAGAAGCGTTTGCCACAGTACTGACACGTGTTGTTATCGCGCGCGAACACATTGAAGCGACTGAATCGTACTTGGCGTTTGGGGACACGATCGTATCCCACAAGCAACACGACTCGGGGTACACGAATGACACGGTCGATAAGACTGACCGTGTCATCATTCAGCGATGCCGAGAGCGCACTCCAGCTTTCAAAGTCGAAGGTACGATATTGCTGGTCAACCGCTTTTGCGACCCCTTGATATAACAAGGACAGTGCCCGCCGGACAGAAGTCACATGAACGGGGAAGTATGATCGGTTGAGAACCAGAACCTTTGAGGCTAATACACTCATCCCGCCTAACTTCCTGTAAGGGCTTAGATTTTCTTGGTTAGACTAACCGCCTGCTGGAGGGCTGTCAATCCATCTCCCTGCTCCCATCTCCCTGCTCCCTGCTCCCTGCTCCCTGCTCCCTGCTCACTTCAGTTCCGTAGGTTGAGCTGAGGGAATACGGAGCCCAACACCGCAAAGGTCTTCTGGCGCAGGGGAATCGCCTGCGTCTCGTGCCACAACTGTTCCGTGCCCAGGTCGAGATGAAACGGCGGGAAGCAAAGCTGCTGGGATGCATGCATGCCCCGTCGTACCATGTTGACGGAATAATTGACATGAAATTGTGAAGTAATTGTGAAGTAATTGTGAGACTTCCTCCCCCAGTGTCCCTATGCTCCTGTCATACGGAAGAACAGAAGGAAGACTGAACACTTACAGTGTGTTGTCTGGCGCCCGGTGAACCGCGGGACAACGAGCATTCCTGACTTTGGGAATCGGCGGCCCGGTATAATAAACAAGTTGTTCAGTCACAATGAACAATTTGTTCAGTCAATTGTTACGTATATTAGGAAGAAGGGCTCTTGGGATTGAAGAGTACGGGTATGCTGGGGGGATAAGCGAGGGAACACTTTTCGACGGGGCCGAGGTCTTGCCGAGCGGTATCGGGTCGCAATTTACGGAAAGCAACGAAGCTTATCACACTGAGCAAAGCAAAACAGTCAAAGTGCGTATTTGCGCACCTGGGACACGCGTGAGGGTGGAGTTCACTTATCACACGCCAGCTCTGTTTTCTTGCCACGGGCTCTGAAAAGAACAGAGAGTGACCTTTACCAGAAGGACAGTATCGTTGCGTCTTGGTGAAGAAGGGGGACCGGATATGGGACACGAGCAATCTATTCAGGACCAGAGGAGTGGGGATACCTCTGGTCAACTCTTAGACGAAGACGAGCACGGGAACGGGCGCGGGATGCCTTTGCGGGTTTTACGACGCATCGGACAGGCACGTCACAACGAGTCCGTGCTGCGCGAACTGAAAGGCAAGCTCGGGCTGGGGCAGCTCATCGGGCAGAGCCCTGTGTTTCTGGCAGCGATCAGTAAAATCCCGACCATGGCACGGTGCGAGGCGACCGTCTTGATCTCAGGCGAAACCGGGACAGGGAAAGAGGTCTGTGCACGGGCGATTCACTATCTCAGTCCCCGGTCCACCAAACCATTTCTTGCCGTCAACTGCGGAGCGATTCCCGCGGAGCTGGTGGAAAACGAACTCTTCGGGCATGAACGCGGGGCGTTCACGGATGCCCGCGACGGGCGGCAGGGCGTGATCGCTGAAGCTGAGGG
>JAYVFX010000205.1:0-12825 GCA_043772795.1 Deltaproteobacteria bacterium | reverse complement strand
CTATAGTAACGCTCCAGCAAGATATGGAGTGTCCATTTGTGATCTTTGCTGCCAGGTTCTCTCTCCCCTTGTGGGAGAGAGTCAGAGAGAGGGGGTAGTGGCGGCGTTCACCCTCTCCTGTGTCCGCTCCCCTCAAGGGAGAGGAGAAAACTGGGCCCTGCACACTCCATATCTTGGGGTGTTTTCCCTATAGAACGAAGTGAAGGGTCTCTCTGAGAGATTCTTCGCGCTGCTCAGAATGACACGACCGGATGGTCGCATCATAAAAAGTGTACCAATGTCATGACTTCTGGTTTAGGAAAGGAATCACCGCTGCATCCAACCTGCGTTCCTCACTCGTAATGGTAGGTACGAGGAGACCGACTCATGAACATGCGCGCGCGGAATCTGTATGAGGTGTATGGTGCCCTAGTGGCGCCCCTACCCCGTCCCTAGTGCCTCCCCTCGAGCAACTCCTGTAACTCTTTACGGCTGGGCAGAAGAGATGGATTCTTTGTGCAGGTCACAGGAAATACCAGCAAATGAAAAATGCAGAATGGAGAATACTCGTCAGAACGCAGTACTACGTATTTTTCCTGAGTCTGTTATTCTTTTTTACTCTTCATTTTTGATTCTTCATTCACTTGCAACGCTTGTTCAAGTCGCCGTATTCGGCGCATGAGTTCAGGTAACTTCGGCAGTGCTGCCGAATAGCGTCGCCACAACATAATATCGACCGCCGGGTACCCACCGACCACCGAGTTGGCTGGTACATCGTGGGGAATACCACTCTGTGCCGCAACCAGCGTATTTTTCCCCACGGTCAGATGGCCCGCGGCCCCTACTTGTCCACCCATACGTACCCCAGCTTCGAGCTTAGTACTGCCTGAGAGTCCTACTTGCGCAGCAAGAAGTGCACCCTCTCCGACATCACAGCCGTGACCAATCATGACAAGGTTATCAATCTTCGCACCGCGTCGAATCATGGTAGCCCCCATCGCCGCACGATCAATCGTAGTATTCGCACCAATCTCGACATCATCTTCAAGGATGACAGTTCCAGTTTGTGGAATTTTATAAGCCGACCCGTCTGGGAGTGGCACATAACCGAACCCGTCACCACCAATCACCACTCCACCTTGCAGGACAACGCGGTCGCCGATTTTCGATCCCTCGCGAACCACCACCCCAGCATGTGCGGTAAACGAATGACCAATCTGCACGTGGGGATAAATCACAACATGAGCAAAAATCCGCGCGTGGTCGCCAATCACAACGTTCTCGCCAATAACGGCATAGGCGTCAATAAAAGCAGACACCCCAACACGTGCGGTCGGCGCGATCACTGCCGTTGGATGTATCCCGACTGGTGGTGAATAGGGTGGATAAAACCATTCGAGCACTCGCGCAAAGGCAAGATACGGATTCGGTGTTCGTAATGACGGTAGCGGGATGTCTGGATCAGTGGGAGCAAGAATAACCGCGGCGGCCTTGGTCGTCGCGAGCTTGGCCAGATATTTTTTGTTCGCGACGAAGGTCATCTCGTGGGGCTGCGCTTCCTCTATGCTATTCATTCCCGCGATTTCGACTTCCCCATCTCCTCGCAACTCACACCCAAGTCGCTGAGCAATCTCGGCAAGTTTCATCGTCCTGTCCTCCGCCTCGCGTGTCTTGTCAAAGCCACATGCGTGCCATATGTAGCAGAGTCCACCTACAACGACTATGGACAGACATGCGCGAAAGAGGAGATCATGAGGAAGGGGTTGGTTGTATTAGGGTTGGTTTTCTCTGGTTGTTCATTTGGCACGAGGGCCCAGCCACCACCAGCACCAGCCCTACCGGAAGTCACCTATGTCGTTCCCTGTGACCCCAAGGCGGTAGCAGGGCTCACGCAAGATGCGGTCGAAGCGCTGCGCAATCGCGACGTGCTATTGCGCCGTCATATTCAACGGCTGGAGCAGCAAGTGCGCGGTGGTCAGTAACCGACTCTTCACACACGCCAACTTGCGACCCCGCGACCCCTATGTTAGGAACCTCCTTCGTATGGATGCATTAAAGCTCGGTATTCCCAAAGGAAGCCTTGAGAATTCTACTATCGAATTGTTTCGCAAGGCTGGCTGGAAAATCACAACGAGTTCGCGCAGCTACTTTCCCAGTATCGACGACCCTTCAATTCGGTGCATGTTAGTCCGTGCCCAGGAAATAGCACGCTACATTGAATCGGGTACCCTTGATGCTGGCATTACTGGCAAAGATTGGATCATGGAGTATGATGCCAAGGTCGAGGTCGTCTGTGACCTGGTGTACTCCAAAGCAAGTTTTCAACCGACGCGTTGGGTCCTTGCCGTTCCTCATGATTCCCCCATTCGCGCCCCGGAAGATTTGCAAGGCAAACGGATCGCCACAGAGTTAGTAGGATATACGCGCCGCTATTTTGCCGAGCGCAATGTCAAAGTTGACGTGGAGTTCTCGTGGGGCGCAACCGAAGCCAAAGCAGCGGAAGGCTTGGTCGATGCGATTGTGGAAGTGACCGAGTCTGGCTCGACTATTCGCGCGCATGGACTCAAAATCGTGTGGGAGTTGTTCACGTCCAACCCGCAGGTCATCGCGAATAAGCAAGCCTGGAAAGATCCCGCGAAACGAGAAAAGATCGAGCAAATTGCGCTCTTGCTCAAAGGCGCGCTCATGGCGGAGGCCAAGGTCGGTATCAAACTGAACGTCCCAAAGGCAAAACTTGATACCATCGTGAACATGCTACCCAGTCTCAACGCCCCCACTGTCTCCCCTCTCTATCATAGTGATTGGTTTGCCGTGGAAAGTGTCATTAGTGAGGATGTTGTCCGAGAGTTAATCCCAAATCTCATCAAGAACGGGGCTGAAGGGATTATCGAGTATCCGCTGAATAAGATCGTGTAACCCTCCCCCTTTGTGTAGAGACGCAGCATATCGCGTCTCTCTATACCCTGTATTTTGGACATTCCGCTAGAATATTGTTTAACAATATCACTGAAGAGTGATATTTTGTCAAAAACCTGGTTGACATTACCACCCCCCTCCACTAATACTCGGGCAAGCATTGGCAGGAGATATTCGTGCAATCTCACTTTTCGGTGATTCTCGATAAAGCCCTTCAAGACAAACCGCTTTCTGCTGAGGAAGGGTATACCCTCATCAACTGCGCCGATGAAGATGTTCCTGCTATCCTGGCTGCTGCAGGAGAGCTGCGTGATCGCCACAAAGGGCGCACGGTCACCTACTCGCGCAAGGTGTTTCTCCCGGTCACCAATTTATGTCGCGACCGCTGTTCGTATTGTACGTTTCGCAAAGATCCACGCGATGCTGATGCCTGGACCATGACGCCAGACGAGATTCTCGACTGGGTTGCGCGCGGCAAAGTCCAAGGCTGCAAAGAAGCGTTGATGTGTCTGGGAGATAAGCCGGAACTGGCGTACAGTGGCTATCGTGCAGCGCTTGCGAAGTTTGGCCATCAGAACACCACCGAGTACATCTATCAGGCGTGTAAAATCGCGCTCGCGCAGGGGATGCTACCACATACCAACGCCGGAGTGATGAGCTACGACGAGATGAAATGGCTCAAGGAAGTGAACGTGAGTCTTGGGCTCATGTTAGAAAATATCAGTCCACGCCTGCGCCAACGCGGCATGGCACACTTCTCCGCACCAGACAAAGACCCAGTGGTGCGGGTACGCATGTTACGCGAAGCTGGGGAGTTGGAGATTCCGTTTACGACGGGCATCCTCATCGGTATTGGCGAAACTCGAGAAGAGTGTGTGGATAGCCTGCTTGCCATTCGGGACATTCATCGGGAATACGGTCACATTCAAGAAGTAATCGTGCAGAACTTTCGTGCCAAACCCAAGACCCGTATGGCCGACGCACCAGAACCTGAAAGTCTGGAGATGGCAAAAACGGTCGCGGTTGCACGTTTGCTCCTTGGTGGACAGATGAATCTGCAAGCACCACCGAACCTTAGTCCACACGACCATAAGTTAATCCTCCGCGCAGGCATTAACGATTGGGGCGGAATTTCGCCGGTCACGAAAGATTACGTGAATCCAGAAGCCGCATGGCCCCACCTCGCAATGCTCGCTCAGACCTGTCAGGAAGAGGGATTCACGTTGCGTGAGCGGCTCGCGATTTACCCGGAATACATTACGCGCCCAGGATTTCTCTTACCTGCGCTACGCCCGCGCACCCAAGAATTACAAGAGCAAGTGGCGGCTTGCTAAGAAGACAGACGTAACGAGTAATGACTAAGGCGCAAAAAGAGCACAGGAAGTGAACAACTCTCACGCATCACGCTTCACGTTCCGGCTTTACGTTTTACGTTTCGATTCTGAGGAGTTTTATCGTGGCAACCAACGGACTGACTGCTATCCTTGAACATGTTGATCGCGCAGTAAGCACGATCCTCAATCGTACCCTCGACGGTGAGGAGATTTCGTGGAGCGAAGGTCTGCGGCTATGTGAAGCCAACGGGCTTGACCTCCAAGCCGTGTGCCTCGTCGCTGATGAAATGCGCCGCCGCCAAGTTGGTGAAGTCGTCACCTACGTGGTCAATCGCAATATCAACTTCACGAACGTCTGCATCAAACACTGCACTTTCTGTGCGTTCAGCCGTGAATACCGCGAAGAGCAAGGCTACTTCCTCCCTATGGAAGAAATTATTCGTCGCGCCCAAGAAGCCGTCGATATGGGCGCCACTGAAGTATGCATGCAAGCGGGATTACCACCCAAAATGAATGGTCGCTTGTACATCGATTTGACCCGCGCGGTGAAGAAAGCTTTGCCTGATCTGCATGTGCATGCCTTTTCACCGGAAGAGGTGAACTACGGCTCTGTTCGTGCTGGCATTCCGATCATTCAGTATCTCAAAGAATTGAAAGACGCAGGCTTAGGCACTCTTCCTGGAACCTCAGCTGAGATTCTCGACCAGGATATGCGCGACATCATCGCCCCTGGCCGTATCACCGTACAACAATGGATCGAAGTCATCACTTCCGCTCACAGTCTCGGTATCCCGACGACCTCAACCATCATGTATGGTCACATCGAAACGCCAGTGCACTGGGTCAAGCACATGAATTTGCTACGCGATATTCAGAAAGAGACCGGCGGGTTTACTGAATTCGTGCCGCTGTCGTTGATTCACCAAGAAGCGCCGATGTACCAACGGAAGCTCATCAAGAATGTCCGACAAGGGGCGACAGGTGCAGAAGTCATCAAGATGCATGCCGTTGCTCGGCTGATGCTCGGCCCTACATTCCGCAACATTCAAGCCTCGTGGGTCAAAGAAGGCCCGAAGATGGCGCAGTATCTACTCACCGTGGGAGCAAATGACCTTGGCGGTACCCTAATTAACGAAAGCATTTCCACCTCGGCTGGTGCGCAATACGGGCAACTCGTTCCACCCAAAGAGCTGCGCCGATTGTCACGCGATCTGGGACGCACACCGGCAGAGCGTTCGACGACGTACACTCTGCGAAAAATCTTTACTGGGGATGATGAAGAGTTGAGTCCGCTTGACCTTGTTGAGAATCCAGACGAGCGCTTTGGTTCATACAAACGACTCGCGGCCTCCGACCAATTTCGCTACGTTCATCCGTTCGAACGCGATAAGCAACAAGTAACACACTAGACCTCCCAACCTTTCTCCCCCTCCCAAGGGAAAACGGGAAAAAGGGGAAATGGCGAAAAGGAACACAAAAGAACGTCTCACCAGGAAAGATCATGTCTATCCTACATGATCTTTCCATCACTGCCCTAGCTGGAGGAGTCGGTGCGGCGCGCTTTCTCCGTGGGTTGGTCCGCGTCATTGATCCAACACGACTGACAGCCATCATCAATACTGGCGATGACGAAGAATTCTTTGGTCTCTCGGTGTCTCCTGATCTCGATACGATTACTTATACGCTTGCCAATGCAGTGGATGCAGGAAAAGGTTGGGGACTGCCAGAAGAAACCTTTCGCTGCCTCACCGCATTAGGTCGCTATTATCCCGAAAACTGGTTTGGCTTGGGAGACGCTGATCTTGCTACCCATCTCTTCCGCACCCAACAATTGCGCCAGGGAAAATCGCTCAGTGAAGTCACCCAGGCCATCGCACAGTCATGGAAAGTCCAAGCCACTATTCTTCCTATGAGTAACGATCCGGTGCGCACGATCGTTCACACCGAAGCTGGTGCGCTCCCATTTCAAGAATACTTTGTCAAACGACGGAGCGAGGGAACCGTCAGCAAAGTCGAACTCCGTGGTCTCGACGATGCAACGCCTGCACCTGGAGTCTGCGACGCGATCCGTTCTGCACATCTGGTGATTTTTCCACCTAGCAATCCAATTGTGAGCATCGGTCCGATTCTGGCACTACCAGAGGTGCGATCGGCATTACGAGAAACTGCCGCACCCATCGTGGCGATCAGCCCGCTTGTCGCCGACAAGCCCATCAAAGGACCAGCCGATCGTCTGCTTAGCGGTCTTGGGATTGACGTATCAGCGATGGGAGTCGCGGGGCTCTATCGTGACTTCCTCGACACCTTTGTCATTGATACACAGGACCTTCAGCAGAAGAGCCGACTAGAAGAATTCGGTATATCTGTAATTGTCACAGACACAATTATGAGCGATATGGAGAAGTCGATTGCGCTAGCGCAGATCGTTGTTGAATACCGACATACGAAACGTCAACGGCCGATCTCGTAAATGGAAGCCAGGGAGTGACTTCCCTGGCTTAACCCGAGGGCAGAAGCTGTTACCGCGGGCTTATGCCCGCCCGTGTCGCAACAGACGCATTTATAGGTGCCTTCTTCGTTTTTGAAATAGTACTCGCCAGAAATGGTCGTTCGGTAGCTTTTTGTCGGCACACCGCGTACTGCGCTGGTGTCAACTCCGCGTGCCATTCCTCATCTGACTTTTGGACTTTATAGTCCATACAGAAACCTCCTTTGCCGAGATCACTCTTTTGTCTTACGGTGTCGGTATCAATTTGCCAACTACCTTTACGGTCCTAAAGTCATGGCGGTTCCCAGATGAGCAAGGACGCTCATATACCCCCACTGCTGCTCCATGGCGAGACTCTTCCCTGCCTCGCCCGCGCCGCGCGCCAGTGGTTCTACCTGGTTGATGACTCTCCGTAGCCGTTCGGTCGCCATCTGTCTTTTTCTCTTATCGCCACCACACCGCAGAACCTGATAAAACTCTTGGAGTTCTTCCTGGAAGGAATCTGCCATCTTGAGAAAATCAGTCGTCATGACGCAACGCTCCTTATACTTCCTCACAGCGAGAGTCCTGGGTGTACCACCTCGACAGAGCAGTGCGCACGTGCAGCCACGGCTGTGGACACACTGCCAAGCAGGAAGCGTTCGAGGCGCCTGAGCCCACGCGCTCCAACAAAGATACAATCAGCTCCCCACTGTTCCGCTTCCTCTATAAGGACGCGCTTCGGGTCGCCTTCCTTGACGACAGAGGAGACGACGAGCCCGGCAGCACACAATTTTTCTGCTGCCGTCTCTACCATCTTCCGTACCTGCGCCTGCGCGTCTTCAGTGGGCGCTTCGTTCCAGCCGACCATCGTTGCCAATGCCTGGTCGAGTACGACGATGATGTGTGCCTCACTCCCTGGCCGCCACATGCGCTGGGCTACGGAACTCACCATAGCGTCGGCATCAGACGAACCGTCCACACCAATGACGATGCGTACTGGAGCCGTACTGTCTGCCATACGCCCACGCGCGACGCGCACAGCGCAGCGCGCTTCGGTTACCACTTTTTGCGAGACGCTGCCAAGGACAAAGCGGCCCAACGCAGAACGACCGTGGGACCCAACAACAACCAAGTCCGGCTTCCAATCATCGGCCTTTTTGATCACCCCCCAGGCGGAGGAATTAGCACACGCTTCAACGCGTACGTCCCATGTGGGGAACAGGGCCTGGACTGTTTCGCTTGCGCGGACGGCGAGCGCACGGGCTTCCTCCACCGCCCGTAGCGCTTCTGCGCGTGTCTTCTCTCGGGCGGCGGAAACCCGCTCAGCAAAAGCTGGATCAACAAACTGTTCCCGCGACGCCGCCGGCGGCGGCGGCCACACATCAGCCACCGAAAGCACTAGGGCCTCGGCCTCGGACGGCAGCCCAGCGCGGCGTAGATCGTCCAGCGCCGCATCGGCACAACTCGAACCATCGTAAGCAATCAGTATTTTCATGGTGGTAGGCATACGCTAGAGACTCCTTTGCTTTTGTCTGCGGGGTGCTCTCACCTCTCGCGGGTCCACCGCTCAGGGATACAAAGCATAGAATATGTCCAGACCGACGAAACTCACGAGTACCAAACTGACGATAATCCAGACGACGATTTTTTTGCCGTTTGTGTCTTTGAGTGACATGGGTGGACTCCTCTACTTGTTGACCGCTGGGTTCTGCAGGTAGCGGAATAGCTCCGAGTCCGGCGGTAACACCAGGGTGGTGCCGCTGCTCAGGATCTTCTCATACGCCTGTAGCCGGCGGGTAAAGGCATAGAACTCTTGGTCTTGACCAAAGGCATGAGCGTAGATCGACGCCGCCTGCGCATCGCCCTCGCCGCTGAGCTTCTGGCTGGTTTCATAGGCCGTAGCCAGGATGACTTCCCGTTCTCGATCAGCACCAGCGCGGATCTCTCTGGCGCGCTCTTCCCCCTCCGCCCGATAGCGCTTGGCGATGCGCTCCCGTTCCGCCCGCATGCGGGCAAACACGCTGGCCTGCACTTCTTTCGGGAGATCCAGCCCTTTAATGCGCACGTCCAGGACCTCGATACCAAAGGTCTTGGCCGTTTCTTTGGTGTCCTTGGTCACGACCGCCATGATTTCCTCGCGCTTTTCGCGGACGAAATCCAGGAAGTTATGTTTGGCGGTTTCCTGCCGCAGGCGAGCAGAAATGAGGTCGTCTAAGCGCGCCATTGCCCGCTGTTGATCTCGCACGCTGCGATAGAACTCTAACGGTTCCTGGATGCGCCAGCGTGAGACGTGGTCAACCAGCACCCGCTTCTTGTCCAGCGTCAGATACTCGGCCGTCCGCGCATCAGTCGTGAGCACCCGCTTCTCAAAGCGCACGAGGTTCTGCATGACCGGCAGCTTAAAATAGAGCCCCGGCTCCTGCAGGATGCGTTTGGGATTGCCAAACTGCACGATCATGCCTTGCTCCCACTCACCGATCGTAAAGGCAGTCTGTGTGAGGGCAAAGACGACAACAAGCCCGAGGCCGATAAAGAGTCTGGCCATGATGCTTACCTCCTGTCTGCGTTAACGATTGGGGGTTTTCTCCGGCGCCGCCGCTGGAATGGGCGAAGCAACCAGCCCCTTCAAGGGCAGCAGTGGTAGCACGCCCGCCTTCCCACCGCTGTCGAGAATGAACTTCTCGATCGTCGGCATGGTGCGCTCTACGCTCTCCAGGTAGAGGCGATCCCGCGTGATGGCTTTCGCTTTACCGTATTCCGCCAAGATCTTGAGAAAGCGTTCCGCATCGCCCTGCGCGCGAATCACCCGTTGGGCCTTGTACCCTTCCGCTTGCTGCACCATCTGCGCGGCCTCACCCCGGGCTTTGGGCACGACTTCTTCCCCGTAGCCCTCGGCTTCTTTCACTAGCCGGTCTCGATCCTCCAGGGCTCGCACCACATCATGGAACGCATCTCGCACCTCACTAGGCGGATCAACGACTAGGAGCCGGGCTTCACTGACCAACAAGCCGGTCTGATAGGCGTCCAGGAGTTCCTGCAGAGCAGTTTTGGCTTGCTCCTGCACTTCCACCCGGCCGTCGGTCATAGTGTAGTCGATGGTGTTGCGCCCGACCGCGCTGCGCAACGCGACCTCCGCCGAGGTATGGAGAATTCCTTCGGGGTCGTTCGCTCCAAAGAGAAACTTCACCGGATCTTGGACGCGATACTGGACAAACAGCTGCAGCTCGACGATGTTCTCGTCGCCCGTGAGCATCAAGGCTTCCTGCGGCACCGTGCGAGCGCCTCCTCTAGCGCCGAGCTCTGTGCTCGCGTCGGCGACGGTGCGAAACCCCACTTCGGCGCGGCGCACCTGGGCAATGTCCACCACCGCATGGCTCTGGATGGGCCAGGGCAAACGGTAGCGTAACCCCGGCTCAGTCTGCTCCGCTGTCGCTGCCCGGAACAGGAGCACCACTCCTCGCTCTCCTGGGCCAACCACATATAAGCCTGAACCCAGCCAGAGTAGCGGGACCAAGATCAAAATAACCCAGAGCCCCCTCCCGTTCATAAACCGCTGCACCGAGCTCGTCAGCTCCTCTAATCGCTGAAACACTTCGTCAGTTGGTGACGATTCACCAACAATTCTGTAGCGCTTGTCCATGATGGTCTCCTATTCTCTTGCTTTGGATGTCCGTGCTCAAACCTCCAAGTGACAGATAGAAAGTAAGGCAATTCCCCACCTTCCTCACGTTCCCACACGAACTAGCTATAAGACTGTATGCAGTGATAGGCAAATAGATAATCCGTATATTATTCATAGAGAAAACCAATCATTGCTGATCGCTTGCCATGTTCGTTCTGAAATTGTTATTCATCGTTTTTCTCTATGATTTTTAGCAATATTATCTATTTGTCGAGGAATGTCGGAAGCCTTATATCTTTCTTGTGCCAGCGTGAATCAGCGACTGGACGCGAAAAGGAGGCACTTATGCGGCTAGAACTACGCGGACGACAGATGGAATTGACAGACACCCTCCGCGCTCATGTTGAGCGGCGCCTAGAGTGCGCACTTGGCCGGTTTGGTCCGTATATCCTGCAGGTGACGGTGCTCCTGGCGGACCTCAACGGCCCGCATGGTGGACGTAATAAACAATGCCGGATCGTCGTGGCCCTGTCGCAGGCAGGGCATCTGCAGGTAGAAGTATTGGACGCCGACCTCTACACGGCCATTGAGCGTGCGGCAGACCGGATCGGTCAAGCCGTCTTTCGGGATCGCCAGTACTGGGGTGACCCTTCGCTACACATAATGGCACCCCGTGTCGCTGCTGCAACACTTTTCCGTCGGACGCCGCACGACCAAGAGTGGACATGGCAGCAGGTGGCCGCCTGATGAGATCCTGTTGGAGCGAAGCGGCGCACCGTGGTCGAGACCCGCCACCTCCAGATCGAAGCGTTGTATCCCACGAGCGGCAACCACATGCACACGCACGCATAGAAAATATTATTCCCCATGCCATTGGAGAACACACTCCTGCTCCTTACGGTGGAGATTGCGGTCATTATTGCGGCTTCGCGACTGCTGGGGATCGGGTTTCGGCGCTTAGGGCAACCACAGGTCATCGGTGAGATCGTTGCCGGGCTTCTCCTTGGTCCTTCTTTCCTGGGATGGATCGCTCCCGAAGTCGCGGCGATCCTTTTCCCGCCGCAAGCGCTCCCCTTTCTCAAGGTGTTTAGCGAGTACGGGGTGCTCTTTTTCATGTTCCTGGTGGGCTTGGAACTGGACCCGGCTCTCCTGCATGGGCGAGGGCGAGCGGCCATTGTCGTTTCGCAGGTCGGCATTCTCGTGCCGTTCGTCTCTGGCGTGGCCCTCGCCGTTCTCCTCTACGCTCAGTTCTCTCCGGATAGCGTTCCTTTCAGTAGTTTCGCCCTCTTTCTCGGGGCTGCCATGTCTGTGACCGCGTTCCCTGTCCTCGCACGCATTCTTATCGAGCGCGACCTGCTCAAGACCAAAGTCGGAGCAGTCACCATGACCTGCGCAGCGGTCGATGACGTGACAGCCTGGTGCCTCTTGGCGTTCGTAGTGGCACTCGTCCGTGCCGCAGGATTACACCAAGCGCTTGTAACGGTTGGGCTCGTACTGCTCTACGTGGGCGTGATGTTTTTCCTGATGCGCCCACTGCTCGCTCGCTTCAGTAGTCTCTATGACAACTCGGGGCGTCTGTCCCAGAATCTGGTGGCGGTGGTGTTCATACTGGTGCTCGGCAGCGCAACGGTGACTAATCTCATCGGTATCCACGCCATCTTTGGCGCTTTTATGCTTGGCGCTATGATGCCAAAGCAGGGCGGCTTTGTGCGGGAACTCACTGAGAAGATCGAGGACTTCGCGGTTGTCTTTCTTCTCCCCATCTACTTTGCGTATACCGGGCTGCGCACCCAGGTGGGCCTGCTCGATAGCGCCGACCTGTGGTGGTGGTGTACGGCGATCATCGGTGTGGCGACGCTGGGCAAGTTTGGTGGGTGTACTGTTGCCGCTGTGACCACCGGACTGAGTTGGCGGGAAGCGTGTGCATTGGGAGTATTGATGAACACGCGGGGACTGATGGAACTCATTATTCTGAATATCGGTCTTGACCTCGGGGTCATCTCCCCGGCGCTTTTTGCCATGATGGTGTTGATGGCCATTGTCACCACGGTCCTGACGACACCGGTGCTGGCAGCAATCTATCCCCTGGAGCGGTTACGTGCCGAGCTGCTCAAGCCCGACGCTGAAGTCGCAGGTACACCGGTGCTGGTGCCGGTAGCGCTCGCGAGCTCAGGGCCAGCCCTCTTGGATATCGCGACAGCGGTGGCGGACGGAGACCCGCCACGGATTTACGCGCTTCACGGGTGTAGTTTTCATACTGAACATACTTTTACGCAGCCAGCCGGAGCGTCTGGCGCAAAGGTCGTAACGTGAGTGTCATCGCGGGCTCCCACCGGTCACTGAGAGCCAGCGCGCGCAGATTGAGTAGGTGTTCCCCGGTCTCTTCCTTCCAGCGGGCCCCTGGACGTTTCATGCGCACGGCCACCAGGCTCTTACCCGTGGCCTCGACGTTGCCGCTGCCGACGGGTAAACCGCGACGACGGGCGGCGGCGTAGTTCATCCGG
>JAYVFX010000204.1:0-7691 GCA_043772795.1 Deltaproteobacteria bacterium | reverse complement strand
GCGCACTGGAATGTTCTGGTCCTTGTCCTTCGTAGCCATGCGGCAATAACAACACCAGGCCGCTCATCCGCTGCCATTTTGATTCACTACTCGTGAGATATTGATCCACAATGATCTGCGCACCATTGGCAAAATCACCAAACTGCGCTTCCCAAATCACCAGCGCGTTCGGGCTGTCTAAGCTGTAGCCAAAATCGAACCCCATCACCGCATATTCAGACAAGGGGCTATTGTAGACACTGAACTGCGCTTGTCCCTCACGGAGATTGCTTAAGGGAAAGTACTGGACCCCTGTGTCGTAGTCGACAAGAATAGCGTGCCGGTGACTAAAGGTGCCACGCGCACTGTCTTGTCCGCTCAAACGCACCGGAATACCTTCGCACACCAACGAGCCATAGGCTAAGATCTCGGCGAGTCCCCAATCGATTTGTCCATTATTCAGGACCGCGTCAGTCCGTGCTTGCACCAATTTTTCTACTTTGGGATTGAGGGTGAAATTTTCCGGAACCGCCGACTGTCGGCGAGCGATATAGTCTAGGAGTTCTCGCTTCACGCGGGTATCAACTTGGCCTTCGTGGGCACGCGTCATGCCTTTCCATACGCCACCGAGGGCTTCGGATGATGGACGCAAAGGCTGACTTTTCACGGTGTCGAGCGCAGTCTGCAACCGTTCACGGAAGGATTGCTCGATGGTTTTTATCTCGTCGCCACTCAGTTCGTTCTGATCGAGGAGTTTCTCTCGATACAACCACGCCACATGCGGATGATCCTTAATCGCTCGGTACATCCGCGGCTGCGTAAAACTCGGCTCATCACCTTCATTGTGTCCGTAGCGACGATAACAGAACATATCAATCACGACGTCACGCTTGAACGTCTGACGATACTCGAGTGCCAGCAATGCCACACGGACGACCGCTTCGGGATCGTCGCCATTGACGTGGAAAATCGGCGCTTGCACAGACTTGGCAATATCGGTGGTGTAGGGTCCTGAATATCCATCTTCAGGGTCAGTGGTAAAGCCGATCTGGTTGTTGATGATGATATGGATCGTCCCGCCAGTGGTGTAACCGCGCAACTGTGAAAGATTCAGGGTTTCACTTACCACCCCTTGACCAGCAAACGCAGCATTCCCATGCAGTAAGAGCGGCACAACCCGTGAGCGTTCGCGGTCGTCACGACGGTCTTGCTTGGCACGTACGCGACCTTCGACGACTGGGTTGACGGTTTCAAGGTGGCTGGGATTCGCTGTGAGCGTCAAATGAATTTTCTTGCCATTCTGCGCAAGATGATCAGCCGAGAACCCCAAGTGATATTTCACATCTCCAGAACCCATCATTGAGCCGGGATCAACATTGCCTTCAAACTCGGAAAAGAGCTGCTCAAATGATTTTCCCAGAAGGTTCACTAACACGTTGAGACGGCCACGATGCGACATACCGATGACGATCTCTTCCACCCCGTGCTCTGCTGCATGATCAACTAGCCGCTCCATCATCGGGATAGTGGATTCGGCACCTTCCAGCGAAAAACGTTTATGTCCGACGAACTTGGTGTGCAGGAATGTCTCAAAGGTCTCAGCCGCGTAGAGTTTGGAGAGGATCGAGCGCTTGACCTCAACCGGGAATGACACCCGCTTTCGTTTATCCTCCATGTGCTCCTGGATCCACATGCACTGCGCTGGATCCTGGATGTGCATGAATTCGACCGCCAACGTTCCACAGTACGCCTCGCGGAGCGTGGACAGGATGCCGCGCAACGTCACGGCTGGCATGCCAAACAGGCGCGCAACACTAAACTCGCGCTCCATGTCTTCCTGAGTGAATCTGTAGTAGCTCGGATCGAGTTCGGGATGCGACCGCTTTGGGGTAATCCCAAGTGGGTCAAGATCGGCCTGGAAATGTCCAAGCTCACGATAGGCGCGAATGAGCTGGACGACACGAGCTTGTCTTTCGATATCAACCGTTGAGACTGGCTCATGGCTGGCGACTCCGGCGTGTTGAGAAGCCTCTGCGCCATTAGTCAAGTGCGAGAAATACTCTTGCCATTCCTCATCAACCGACTCGGGCTCCTTCAAGTACTGAAGATATAATGTCTCGACAAATTGAGCGTTTTCATTAAGCAGAGCAAATCCTAGCGGAGCGCGGTCTGTACAATTCGCTCCGTCCGATGCAACAGGTTCGATAGTCTTCATGCTGCTTTCTGTTCTGGAAGTTCGCCTCTGGCCTCCCCCTCATCCGATCCTAAATAGAACAGGCCATGGCGTTGTCAGAAGAACTCTTTCTCGGCGAGTCTGTATTTGTCTCTATTATACCGCGGTTACCCATCCACCTCTACCACCATTTCAATTTCTACCGCAATCCCAAACGGCAGTTGATACATCCCAACCGCCGAGCGGGCGTGTCGCCCTCGATCTCCATATAGCTCAACGAGAAGATCGGACGCACCGTTGATGACTTTAGGCTGGTCAGGAAAGTCTTCGGTACAGTTAACAAAGCCCAAAAGCTTCACAATACGGCGGACTTTGTCAAGGTCTCCGATGACGCCTTTAAGCGATTGGAGCATGTTGAGCGTCACGATTTTCGCAGCTTCGTATCCTTGCTCAACTGTTAACTCCCGACCAACCTTCCCTCGGATGTAAGAAACCTTTCCATCCACCATAGTGACCGGGCCGTGGCCAGAGATAAAGACCAGGTTTCCGCTTCGTACCGCAGGCACATAGTTGGCGATTGGTGTCGGGATCGGCGGGAGTGTGAGTCCTAACGCAGTCAGTTTTTTCTCAACTTCCATAGACTCTCCCCTCTATGTTCTTGGTGGGACAGGCTGGAAGCCTGTTCTACCAGGACTTACGGAATTCGTTTGTCAAAAACTAGAGGATATAGCTCCTATGACGCTGCCTGCCGTACTCGAAACTTCGGGCCTATTTCATCGTTACCATTTTATCTGGATCGCCCGGAACTTCCCCCTTACGAATCTTTTCCGGCATTTTCGGGTCGGCGTTTTCCCACACTAGCAGCATCGATCGTTCCGGGGCAAACCCTTGGTGTTGGATGTCAGAGGGCATAGCACACACGTCCCCTGGCCGCATACGAACATACGCTAGCAGCTCTCCAGTATTTTGATTACAGACTTCCCAATCGATCTGGCCGTTGAGCTGCACGAACCATTCTACCCGATCATTGCCATGTTTGATGGGTAGGCGATGTTCTTCTGTAGTCGGACAGAAGAGACTGTGCTCAAGAACAGAAACAATTGACGGATTCCAGGTCACGTCGGAACGAGCGAGATATTCATACAAATTCACCAAGCCAAACTTGTTCTCATGACCAGGCTTGATATGCATCTCGCCATACTTGAACTCCATGCCTTTGAATCCATCATTGACCGGATACTCCCGCCCTTGTCGGTCGGATTGTTTCACCATACGGGTCGTCAGCACCCGCTTACGGTGAATTGCCTCAAGGTTCGAGGCGCGTTTGGGACCAACCGCAGAACCGGTCTCACGGGGGGCAGCAAAGGGATCAAACTCTACCGAGACCCAATCTTCTAACATCTGGGTAAAAGTTCGCTCGACCTCGCCGCGACCAAGTTCCTCCGCATGCCAGAAACCATTTTTATTGAAAGCTTTGTGATATTTCCCGGCAAATACTTCGACGGTCCCATAGTGGTTGATAGTGCCAAAAACGTCATCGAACTTCACCATGCCATAGAAGAAACTCCAGGCGACGTCACGTTGCAGAGATTTCAGGAACGCATCAATGTCGACCTTATGCTCCATCTCCTTACCCGTCTGCGTAGGAAAGTAGATGTGGGCGAAGTAATCATCGCGAGTGAAACGGAACTTGCTGAGTGTAAATTCTTTGTAGTGTTCCATCGCAGCCTCCCTCAACAGTAATGAGTGTTTCTTAGACTCCCAGACTCCCAGACTCTTAGACTTTCCCCGACCATCCCTCACAAATAGTTTCCCATGCGAGGATCGTCCCGTCGCTTTGTTTGGCTTGTTGTAACAAGAGGGAGCGTTTCTCAGCTTTGAACTTGTACGCTATCCCTTTGGGCAAAAGACACAAGTTGCCTTCATGGACAGTGATGTACCCCATATCCTCACCTGGAACATCAGTGTGCGCACCTGCAACAAGTTCCCCTCGTGGCTCAATAAAATCGACTCGGACCTCTCCCTCAAGGCACACGATAAATTCATCGTGTGGTTGCAAGCGCCATTGCGACATTATCCCTTCAGCAACGACACACTCAATCACATACGGACCATTTTTCGCAACCGCGATCTTCGCGTAGGGTTTTGCGCGCGCACCGATCTCGTAGACATTTGAGTAGACGTAACGCTTGACGTTCTCGCGTGGGTCAACAATATCGACACCACCTTTGCTGTAGTGAGACATACTGGCAGCCAGCGGCGCATCTTTTGTCGGCTTCATTTTTTCTCCTTTGCCGGTGCTTCTGGAGTTGTTGTCGGCGGCGTAGCAGCGGGGGCAGGGTCTTGGGTGGCAGCTATCCCCCAATGCAACAAATAGTTCACCACATTCCTCACCGGACTCTGCTCGTACACTTTGGTTGCTGCAGGAAATACGATCGTCAGAAAAACAACCAAGGCTCCGAGCAAGAAGAGAAACCGCAGAATCTTGCTGATCGCAACGAGCAAAGCAAGGGCAACCCCGATCAGGATCAGCTGCACTTTTGAAAGGCTGAGGAGCAATGCCCAGCCTTGCCAAAATGTCTCCGCGTTCATAGGCCTGCTACTGTAGCATTAGAAAATCATCCGTGCACCGCCGAACCAGCCTGGGTGATGTGCGCGGACGATGTAGAATATGACCAAGGCGATCACGAGCACAACCCAACGGAGTTCACCAACATTCAACGGTTGCCGTTTATCAACGATCGCAGCAAAGGGAAGGAAAGAGGTCTGATCCTTAAACGCAGCATAGCCGGGAACGTCTACGACTTTCCGTCCATCCTGATGAGCAGCACCGATCCACGAGAACACAATAAAACCACCGAAGAAGGCCAAATCAGCAAAGGTGCCGTTCATTAAACAATGAGCAATACCGAAGAGGAAAAACGCCGCAAAGGTCGGATGACGGGTAATGCGAGTGATCCCATAGGCTTCAGGCGGACCGCCACTCGCCACCAGCGAACTCGGAGGTCGAGCAACCAGTCCACTCACCAGTAAAATAAACGCGACCGCCATCAGCAGAACATTAAGATCCTTAGCAATCAAATCAAGGCCAAGAAAAGAGTGCCAGAGCTGGATCCCGGTATGTTTATGATGGCCGTAATACATCACCAAAGGAACGAACGTCGCCAACGCAACCAGTGAATAGATCCCTTGAAACGGGCGATCTCCCACTTTGGCAACGAGTTGTGGCCGCACAAAGGAAGAAGATAGGACAATGTGTGATCCACCAAACAACAACCACAAGAATACAATGACAAAAGCTTCCCACATAACTCTCCTCCACAATTCCCAACTTCCCCTCAATAAAGTTAGGGGCTGGGGATTAGGGATCGTTTTCGCCAACCCCTAAATCCTAACTCCTAACGAGCTACATATCCGCCATCAATAATAAACGGTGCCCCAGTGGCAAACGAGGACTCGTCACTCGCAAGGAACAACGCCGCGTTAGCGATCTCTTCAGGTCGGCCTAAGCGGCCCATGGGTTCGGTCCGCACTATTCTCTCGCGCGGGCGCCCACCCACTACACGATCCACCATTGGCGTTTCGATCACTCCAGGACAAATGCAGTTCACGCGGATGTTCTTGTCCGCGTACTCTAACGCAGCCAAGCGCGTCAGATTAATTACGCCAGCCTTCGCTGCAGCATAGGCGCCGCTGCCCTGGAATCCGACCATTCCTGCCACCGATGCCGTGCTCAGGATCACCCCACCACCCTGTTTGACCATCTCAGGGATCACGTACTTCATTCCTAAGTAAACTGACGTAAGGTCGATAGCAATGACGCGGTCCCAATCCTCTTCTTTCAAGTTGGCAAGCTTCGTGGACGGTCCTTCAATACCCGCGTTATTAAAGAGGATGTCAACGCGACCATAATTGCGAATGGTAGCGCCAATCATGTTCTGTACCTCTGCAGATTTGGAGACGTCGGTCTGCACGAATACAGCCTCACCCCCGGCAGCCTTGGTTTGCCGCACGGTCTCATTACCGCCTTCGGCCACATAATCGGCAACAACAACCTTTGCCCCTTCACGAGCAAAGAGTAGGCACGACGCCCGGCCAATTCCCGAACCGCCACCAGTAACAATTGCTACTTTATTTTTCAGTCGATCCATACTTACACCTCAAGAGTTTCTGGTTTCTGGTCTGTTTCACCCTTACCACCGTTTCCGCGCTGCTGCCCGTAGTTCCTCACGAAACTGAGGATGGGCAATGTCGATCAGCGCTTCAGCCCGCTGGCTTTCACTCTTCCCGGTTAAACTGGCAATACCGTACTCGGTCACAATATAATCAACATAGGTCCGTGGTAGTGACACGATTTGGCCTTCCGGGAACATTGAGACAATACGCGAAACTGTTCCTCCACGAGCCGTCGAGGGAAGTACCGTGATTGAGCGGCCACCAAGCGAAAGATATGCCCCCAAGACGAAGTCTAATTGACCAGCCACACCAGTATACATCTGCGGACCAAACGCTTCGGCTGTCACCTGGCCAGTGAAGTCCACCGCCAGCGCATTATTGATGGCAACCTGATTACGATTCTGCGCGATCACAGCAGGATTGTTGGTGTAAAAAGCGTCGCGGAGTTCGATCACTGGATTGTTATCAACAAACGAGTAGTCTTCCGGCTCCATAAACATGCCTGTTGCTACCAGTTTTTCAGGATGAAGCGTCTTCTGCTTGCCGGTAATCACGCCACGTTTATAGAGATCGATCATCGAAGAGGTGAGTATTTCCGAATGCACGCCAAGATCGTTTTTCTCGCGCAGGTAAAAACCAGTAAACATCGACACCGACCCAAGGCCGATCTGAATTGTGTCGCCATCATTCACTAACGATGCGACCAGCGCACCAATTTTTTCTGCGGCCTCTTTTTCATCCGGCGAAATCACCGGCGAAATAGGAAACGGGCGAATAGGCTCGGGCTGTTCGACCAGGTAGTCGATTTCCGATACGTGGACGTAGTTATCACCACCAGTGCGGATCACCAGCGGATTGATCTCAGCAATTACCAACCGAGAACGTTTCACCCATTCGCGCGAATACCACAATTGTTCGCCAAAGCTGCAAAAGCCTTGAGCATTCGGCGGAGAGAGCGTCAGGAGACAGACATCAGCGTCCATCATCGGTGCCGAGCGACCAGGCTCAGCCCACTTCGCTGGAGAATAGACGGTGTTGATCGAATACTCCAAGCGTTTCTCTTGGTACAATGGGCGAGAAAGTGCAGAAAGATACCCAGCCTGAATCTTGAATGCCGCGCTTTTCTCTTTCTCGAACCACGGATACGGCTTCATGGTGTTACTGGTGAGTATCTCTACGTCTCGCAACTCTTGCCAGCGATCACACAGTGCATTGGCAATATATTGTGGTTCTAATGTGCCAAGTCCAATCAGTACCCGCTGGCCGGACTTGATCATACCTGCCGCTTGTTTGTGAGTGATAAGTTTATCGCGATATGTGTCTTGCCATTTCATTGTCGCTCCTTGAAGATAGCGAATTGTAG
>JAYVFX010000203.1:0-7482 GCA_043772795.1 Deltaproteobacteria bacterium | reverse complement strand
TTCCCCTACTCCTGTCGGGCGCTTTTATACTACACAAGGGGCAGGAGAGGAAATTCCATTGTCTACTTGCTTGACTTCGTCGTCCATCATGGCACCCTCGTGTCGGTGAGTCTTGTTGTATAAGGAGCCTCTGATGCGCACCTCTGAATCATCCGCCTCCCTCTCCTCCGCCGATCTCATTTCCAGTTTGCTACCAACCAGATCCTTCGTATCCGTATCACTCCTCGAAACTGCGCGCAGCTTCGCACCGCGAATCTGCCTGGTCTACGAGCAAATTGAAGCTGACGGACGCCTACCACCAGCGCTGGTCAAATCTCTGGCTGGTGCGGGATTTTTTCGCATGCTCATCCCACACGTCGTGGGTGGGTTAGAAACCGATATACTGACCATGCTTGAGGTTTTTGAGGAAATGGCCAAAGTCGACGGCTCGGTCGGCTGGTGCACGATGATTGGAGCCACGGGCGGACTCGTCAGTGCCTATTTACGGGAGGATGTCGCCCAAGCGATCTATGGTAGCGACCCGCTGGTTATCACAGGCGGTGCACTGGCACCGACCGGCAAAGCCGTCGCTGTCGACGGCGGCTACCGCGTAAGTGGGCGCTGGCAATTCAATAGCGGTTGTCAGCATTGTTCGTGGCTCATGGGGACCTGCCTCACCTTCGATGGGGACACACCGCGGAAGGGGAAAAATGGCGAGCCGGTATCAACGATGATGATTTTCCCCGCAACCGAAGTCGACATCATTGATACCTGGTCAGTCTCTGGCTTACGCGGGAGCGGGAGCCATGACATAGCCGTCGATAATCTTTTCGTCCCCGACGGCTACCATGCCTCACTTGTCTCCGACCGTTCATACCATGAGGGTCCACTGTACCGATTTCCCGTTTTTGGATTACTGGCCGCTTCCGTTGCAAGTGTCGCACTGGGTATGGCACGCGGCGCACTGAACGCGTTCAAGGAACTGGCACCCAAGAAGCGCCTCACCACCACGCGTAAGCGTCTGGCACAGCGCGAGGTGGTACAGATGCAGGTCGCGCAAGCCGAAGGACTCCTCCGTTCCGGGCGGGCGTTCCTCTTTAACACGGTACAAGAGGTGTGGAACGACGTGCTTGCGCAGCGCGCTCCCTCGCTCGAGCAACGAGCCCTCTTACGTCTCGCCGCAACCCAAGCGGCAATCCACGCCGCGCAAGCGATCGACCTAGTGTACCACGCTGCCGGAACAAGTGCGATTTGGGCCCACAGTCGTCTCCAACGACACTTCCGTGACATACACGTCGTCACCCAACACGCCATCCTCAGTTCCCCAATTTATGAGATGACCGGCCGTGTGTTCCTCGACCAACCAACAGAAACGGCCATACTGTAGGCGAATTATAGAGAAAACGTATCAAGGGGTCAGGAAGGGGCAACGGCGAAAAGGGTAAAAGGAGGGTACCTTTTTCGACTCCTAGACTCTCAGACTCCTAGACTCTTTTTTCCCATTTCGCCGTTTCGCCGTTGCCCCTTCCTCTGTTACCACTGCCCGAGGTCAACCACGAGCGGTGTTACCGTCGGATCCTGATATGGACCGCGCACCCGAAATAGCAGGGTGGTGAGCATCTCCGCGCCACGCGCAAGCAACTCGCCCGCGAGCGGAACTTTCGCCACACTGCTCGTGATACCGTGTAACGGCATAAGCGAACTCTTCAGATCCAGGGTATGCTGGATCAGATCAATCTCTCCTGCGGCCTCGATACGAACAGCACTACTACTTAGTACCACATTCGAGGTTACCGCGGTTCCATCACCAAGAGCGAAGTCCCCGGTCAGCGAAGAAAATGCCAGCCCCTCGGTAGGCAGACTCGGCAACTGAAAACTCAGCAGTCCTTGTAGGCTTACAGCCGACCACAGTCGCACAAGCACCGGCAGTTGTTGTGCCACTCCGTCGGCCATCGCCAGCGACAAGGACGCGCGCCATCGCGCCAAACTGGCCCATTCATGCCAATCCGAAAAGTAGATCTTCCCAGCGCCGTTGAGCGAGCCTGTCACTCTATCACTCGAAGTACTGAGCATAGACAAGAGCTGAGAGACATCGACGCCGGTCACCTGCGGCGTCACATAAAGGCCTTTGGTATCGGGCCAGAGTGTCCCTTCGCCTTTGAGTGTTCCACCCGCAGTCTTCGCCTCTATCACTTGCAGATCAGCTTGGCGTCCGTGCCAATAGCACAACGCGTTCACCTGCTCCGCGGCAAACGTCTTATACTGAAGATGGTTGGCATGGAGGTTCACACGAACCTTGACGGTATCGTTCTTTGGGCGTGGGTCTTCAACTTTGGGCTTATCAAGATTGAACGCTGCGCCAAGATCGAGATCAGCAAAATCTACTGCTAGTTCAAGATTGAATGGCCACAGGCTATTGATACGACCGTTCCCTGTGAACCTCCCGCCGGCCGATGACCCCTGGGCAATCGTCAGTATCGCGTTCTGCCCCTGCCACACGAGATGCCCCTGCGTGATGCCAAATGGATGAAATACGTACGGTAAGGGATCGAGGAGAACGTTGTTCACCGCTAGATCACCAACAGTGTGAATCTCTCCTTCCCGACGAAGACTGACCTCGATTTTTCCGTCAAGGGTTCCCCCTTGTGGCACGATGAATTTTTGTGGAAACAATGAGGCGATCGTCGTGTCGTCGACCCCGGTAAAGGAGACCTGTCCCTCCCCGGTACGCTGGGGAGTGAGATAGTCTCGCAGGGTTCCTGTGATTTGTATGGGCGCATGACCAAGACCCAACTGAATCCCGTCGGTCGCAAGGGTTTGTGTATCCACCCGCACAGTGCCTTCGAGTCTGTGCAGTGCGATATTCCAGCTGGGCAGGGTCAGTTCGGCCTGCTGAAATGTCACCGTCCCGTCATAGGCTATGGAACCTGAAGGAACGGCAGTTTGTACAGCCATCTGGAACTGTACCCATCCGTGGGGATCAGTCACAAACTGAGACAACACTCCACCTTCACTCTTTGGAGACGTACCGCGAATCCGCCTAAGCTCTTTCTCCAACCCCGGCAGCTCGGCAAGCGCAATATCGCTATTGAGATGCAGGTCAACTTTTCGTTGTGGTCCCGTGTAGTCCAATACCTGACCAGTCACCTGCGCGGTCGACTCGCCGAGCTTGAAGGACAGCGCTTCTGTTCCCATCGTTTCCACCAAGCGATTCGTCACATGGAGCTTCCCCGTCACCTCTCTCACTTCCGGGTTCTCCTTCGACAGATGGAAAGCAACCTGTTGTAACGACACTTCGCCATCAAACGATAACGCCGTGGGAAACCGGGGCGAGTACAGACTGATCGCTACAGTCGCATTCCCGCGGGGTTGTGGGATGAGCGGCTTGACATCAGCAAGACCCAGCCTCGCCAGCATCACCAGCACCTCGTCCAGGTCCTCTTGCAGGTTCACGTCGGCTTCGAGCGTCGCAGAGCATTCGGGATAATCGCCCACAGTGACCTGCGACAACGCAATCTCTTTTACGCGCAGATAAGACTTTTTTCCGTACCCGCCACTGAGCCCGTACATCGCCAGCAAGCCATCATGAAGAGTGACAATTCCTTTGGCGAGGGAAAACTGTGTGGACTCTTCGCCAATGCCGCCCTGGAGTTGATTGAGGTGGACCTCCGCAGTCACTTCTCGTAAATGTTTTCGCCATGTTGCAGACTGTCGGTGGTCACTACTGCCGCGCCACTGAAACTGCGTAACGTTTCCCGTAAGTGTTCGTAGGTAGACGGCACCCGCCCGGACGTTACGTGCGGACACTGTTCCATCCATTTGTACGGGTCCTACGCCTTGGCCCTCATAGCGAAGGTTCGCAGACACAGTGGCGATCGGCCACACATTCCCGAATGCACGACCAATGCTACGCAACACCACATCATGTAATTGTAGGGAGCCACGCCAAGCGACGTGCCACTGATCAGCTTGTGCTGACCATGTGGGCGCGAGCGCTTGCAGTGTCACGCTGCCAAGCTCTCCCTTTGAGCCAAGCGCAGCGGTACCAGACAACGCCACACCGGTATCGTTCGGGTGAGAAAGCACCAGTTGTAGCTGGGAAAGAACGAATGGTGCGTCCTGCATTTTCTGCACGTATTCCACACCGCCGTTGGAGATCACGACATGACGAACAGCCAACGTCGGCGCAAACCATCCCGAGGTCTCGGAGCGGGTAGCCACGGTCTTCTCCATCACCGCGAGAAGGCTCAGGAGCGGTGCCATTCCTTGCTTTGGATCTCCCACAATACGGACGTGGGGATGTGACACGTTTATTTCATTAAAAAGCAGACGCCCGCGGGCGAGCGCCTTGAGGTCAAGGAGCATAGCGAAGCGTTCCGCAGTGAGAAACGGCACGCTGGCAGTCGGGAGTTGCAGCGTGACCCCGGCCAGTTCAATTCCCAAACCGCCGGCAAACGAAAAATGACTCCGGGAAACACGAACCTCCGCGCCAAGTAACTGCCTGAGATGCTCAGTCAGCAATGCCTGATAGCGTTGCCCCGACAAAAGCCATACCGTTCCCGCCAGCACCACCACCAATACGGCCGCCACCACTGCGACGGGAAATCGCAACCAACGCCACATGCGCAACCACCTCACGCTATCGTTTCGCCTGTCCCGGCCTCAGGATGAGAGAGAAACTCACGCAGCACGCGAATATATCTCTCGCCCCCTGCTTCGTGCAGATTGGTGTGAGCTGCCCCCTCAATCCCATAGAACCGCTTCGGCTGTGGTGCCAAAGTATACAGCGTATAGCCCTGACGAAACGGGATCGTGCGATCAGCAGTTCCATGGATCACTAATAGTGGTGAGGTGAGGCGCGCAACGAGGCGGGCAGTATTAAAGTCTCGATCTACAAGAAAAGCGAGAGGTGGTAACCGGATCTCACCCATAGCTCGCAAAGAGAGAAACGGGGCAAGAAGAATAATATGACTCGGTGGAGTTTCGAGCGCGAGTGTCACAGCAATCGCAGCCCCCAATGATTCACCAAGGTAGATAGTTGGTCGCTCTCCCATCCAACCATGTTGTTGCGCACAAGCAATCGCCGCACGGCCGTCATCGAGAATACCGGTTGCCGACGGCTTTCCTCGACTCTTCCCGAAACCTTGGTAATCAAACACAAAGTGACTGCCTCCGACCTGCTCACGCAACAGGCGTAGATGCGCAAGACGATGGCCGACGTTCCCCGCGTTACCATGAAACCAGATGAACAACGGGTTGGTGATAGCGGTCTCCTTCCGTACGCTCGGCACGTACCAACCATGTAACAACTGACCATCGGTGCCACCGAACCACACCTCTTCGTACGGCAAGCCGAAGTCCGTCGGTGACGTATCAACCTTCACATTTGGATGAAAGATAAAAGCGTTTTTTAGCCAGTCTACCGGCCTGGCGAGCAACGAGCCGAAGAGCGCATTCACTGGTGTCCAGCCGATTTTCGACTTTCCTACGTTTGCGTCACTGGTCATTTGCTTGATAATGTAGCGCGCGTAGTTCATTGTTACGGCTCACGTCGTAGAGAAAATTATAGCGTCGACAGAAACAATTCGCAGCAAGGAGGGGACCATGTCAAATAAAGTTATCATCGAAGTACGGATTAACGAATATGCCATGCGTGATCCAAATCCGAACGTCCCGTATTCCCCAGAAGAGATTGCCAACCAAGCGTTAGAGTGTTGGCGTGAGGGGGCCTCTATTATTCATTATCATGCCCGTGATCCCAAGACCGGGGCACCAGCGACTGACGCGAAACTGTACGCCGATACCGTCCGTCGCATCAAAGCAAAGAGCGACCTCATCACCATGCCTACGTTGGGTGCGTGGTGGCTGCCGTCGGTAGAAGCGCGCATCGCTCATATCGTAGAGATGGCCAAAGATCCGCTGACCAAGCCAGACTTCGGACCGATCGACATGGCCACCGGCAATGTCGATACCTATGACCCCAAAGCCAAACGTTTTAAGACCAATGAAACGGTCTACCTGAACACGACCAAAACGTGGCAATACTTCGCCGAAACCATGAAGTCGGTCGGTGTGAAGCCCATCCAAGCGTTGTGGAATATTCCTTCGATACGAGCGACGCAAGCGTTTGTCGACATGGGCATTTTCTCAGAACCTGTCTATTGTGAAATCGTGTTGACAGAAGATTGGTTGCTCAGCGGACATCCTGGAACCGTCAAAGGCATGCAAGCGTTTTTGGATTTCCTTCCGCAGCAGCAAAACTGGCAGTGGTCGGTGATGTGCGTCGGCGGCAATCTCTTTCCGCTTGCGGCTGCCGCCATGGAGCGCGGTGGGCACATCTCGATCGGCTTAGGTGACTACCCCTACCCTGAGCTGGAGCTACCGACCAATGCTCGGTTGGTCGCTCGCGTTGCACAGATTGCGCGAGAGATGGGACGTGAGGTTGCGACACCGCAGGAAGCGCGCCAGATGTTGGGGTTGGCATAGCAGCTCAGCTCTTCTCCAAAATGAAAGGAGAACATCAGCATGAAAGGACTCGACGCGATTACCCCCCATCCGATCGTACAGATGTGTTGGATGGTGGACGACATGGAAGCCGCAGCCATGCAGTGGGTCAACACGATGGGTGCGGGCCCGTTCTTCTTACTTCCACACATTCAGTTAGATGAACTTACCCACCGAGGCAAATCAGCGAAACTCGACCAGTCTTCCGCTGTCGGCCAATGGGGAACGGTTCAGGTCGAATTGTTTCAACAGCATTGCAACAATCCATCCGGGGCGCGCGAAATGTTTGCACCTGGGCAAACCGGCCTTCAGCATCTCACCTGGTTTGTCGACGACATTGACGCCGAGACGCGACGCTTAAATGCGCTCGGATTCGACACCGTGATGACATGTCGGTTACCAGCCGTGGGTGGGTTACGTCTGGCATGGTACGACACGAGAAAAGTATTCGGCGCGATGGTTGAAGTGTACGAAGACGGCGACCTCATGCGTCGCTTCTATAGTCGGGTCGCTCGCGCAGCAGAAAACTGGAATGGCGAGAATCCAGTGCGCTCGTTGTAACAAACCGGCCTACCTCTCTGAGGAGGAGTGAGAAGTGGATGAAAGTTGTCATGGCGAGATGCCTAAATCAGGTCACAAAAGATTGGCACAGTCCCTGACAAAATCCCCCCGCGCTACGCACGGCCCCCTTTGGCAAAGGGGGCTTGAAGTTCCCTCCTTTGGAAAAGGAGGGATAGGGAGGATTTCACAGCAAGTGCCACAGTGTACGAATGTTCTGTGGTCCGATTTAGCTCAATAGTGTTCGGCACTCATTGTGCACAGACGGCTTCAGGTTCCTTCTCCCGTCCGGGAGAAGGTCAGGATGAGGGAAGGAAAGAGAGTCTTCCTATCCGCTTCCCCTCACCCTTGCCCTCTCCCTCCGGAGATCGCCGGGGGTGAAATCACAGGAAGCTACGGGAGTGTACGAATCTTCTGTGGTCCGATTTAGCTTCAGGTAGG
>JAYVFX010000202.1:0-3487 GCA_043772795.1 Deltaproteobacteria bacterium | reverse complement strand
TTTGATGGCGACCAAATGGCTGTTCATATCCCTCTGTCGGTTGAAGCCCAAGTTGAAGCCCGAGGGCTGATGATGTCAACCAATAATATTCTGTCCCCGGCGCATGGAAAAGCGATTATCGGACCGACGCAGGATATTGTTCTGGGCCTCTACTCGATGACCCGCGAAAAGCCAGGAGCGGTTGGCGAAGGGAAAGTATTTAGCAACCCCGATGAGGTACGTATCGCCTACGATCAACAGGCCGTGGAACTCCAAGCCCGAGTGAAAGTCCGTATCAACGGGGAGATGGTCGAGACCACAGCGGGACGTACCCTGCTGTATGAGATTGTTCCCGCCGAGATCTCGTTCTCTGAAGTGAACCGCGTCATGAAGAAAAAGGAGCTCGGGGCGCTGATCGACAATGCGTTCCGCAAATCTGGGAACAAGGCCACAGTGATCTTTGCTGATCGTCTCAAAGATCTTGGCTTCGAGTATGCAACAAAAGCTGGCATCTCAATCGGTATCCAGGACATGGCGATCCCTCCGGCAAAAGAGAAGATGTTAGCTGAGGCCCAGCGCGTCTTGGAAGAGATTCAGGATCAATATACAAAAGGGCTCATCACTGACGGTGAGCGTCATAACAAAGTCGTCGATACCTGGGCGGCGGTGACTGACGAAGTCGCCGACGAAATGTTCAAAGGGTTGCAAGAGAACCGAAAAGGTTTCAGCCCTATTTACATTATGGCTGACTCTGGAGCTCGTGGGAGCGCGCAACAGATTCGCCAACTTGCAGGAATGCGCGGTTTGATGGCGAAACCCTCAGGAGAAATTATTGAGACTCCAATCACTGCAAATTTCCGTGAGGGGTTATCGGTATTGCAGTACTTTATTTCCACTCACGGGGCCCGAAAAGGATTAGCCGACACTGCCTTGAAAACAGCCAATTCTGGCTATCTGACGCGTCGGTTGGTTGATGTGGCGCAAGATTCGGTCGTGAGTGAACAAGACTGCGGGACGATCGATGGTATCGAAATGACGCCACTCGTCGAAGGTGGAGAAATCATTGAAGGACTGGGAGAGCGTGTGCTTGGACGTATTGCGTTGGAAGATGTTCGGGACCCATTCTCCAACGAGATGCTTGTTTCTGCAAATGAAGAGATTGACGAAGAGCGCGTGAAGTTAATCGAAGATTCTGGCCTTGAACGTGTTCGTATCCGGTCGGCGCTCACGTGTCAGGCACGGCGTGGGATTTGTATTCGCTGCTATGGTCGAGATCTTGCGCGCGGGCGCGTTGTCAACATGGGAGAGGCGGTTGGTATCATTGCTGCCCAGTCGATCGGAGAGCCGGGAACGCAGCTTACTATGCGGACTTTCCACTTTGGTGGCGCCGCTAGTCGGCGAGCAGAACAAACGACACTGGCGCCACGGAACGATGGTATTCTTCGATTCATCAATCTCAAGACGGTTACCAATCGTGATGGTGATCTGGTCGTAATCAATCGTAACGGGGAAATCGTCATTATTGATTCTCCAGAGCCAGGTCGTGAACGGGAACGCGAGCGATATCGTATCGTCTATGGAGCGAAGCTGAAAAAGAAAGACGGGACTCGCGTCAAATCAGGAGATCTCATTGCAGAGTGGGACCCGTTCACCGTCCCTATCTTAACTGAAGTTGGTGGAGAGGTACGCTTCAGTGACATTGACGAACGGACGATGCAAGAGAAAGTTGATGAGCGTACTGGATTGTCTAGTCGAGTGATTGTTGACCATCGAGACCCAAGTGTACGCCCGCGTATTTCTATCGTTGATGAGCATGGAAAAGTGGCCAAGCTCATTAACGGGAATGAAGCCCGGTCCGTTCTGCCTGTCGGCGCAAACTTAAATGTAGTTGAAGGGCAAAAGATCTCGGCTGGAGACATCATTGCAAAGATCCCTCGAGAAACAACCAAGACAAAGGACATCACTGGAGGTTTGCCTCGTGTAGCGGAATTGTTTGAAGCGCGTAAACCGAAAGAATTTGCTGTTATTAGCGAAATCGAGGGTCTGGTTTCATTTGGAAAAGACACCAAAGGAAAACGGAAAGTCGTGATCACTCCGGAAGTCGGGGAGCCGCGTGAGTATCTCATCCCTCGTGGTAAGAATATCAGCGTGCGCGAAGGCGATCATGTGCGTGCTGGCGAGGCATTGATGGATGGTTCATCGAATCCCCACGACATTCTAGGAGTATTGGGAGAAAAAGAACTGGCGAAATCTTTGGTTGATTCCGTGCAAGAGATCTATCGTCTGCAGGGTGTTCGCATTCATGATAAACACATCGAAGTGATCGTCCGCCAGATGATGCGCCGTGTTGCGGTTACGGAAGTTGGTGATTCTGACTTCCTCATTGGTGAACAGGTGGAGAAGTGGCGCTTCCAAGAGGAGACAGAGAAGATTCTGACTCAAGGTGGAAAACCGCCGGAAGCCAAGTCTTTACTCATGGGGATTACCAAGGCTAGTCTTTCTACTGACAGCTTCATTTCCGCTGCCTCGTTCCAAGAAACGACAAAAGTGCTTACTGAAGCTGCCATTCACGGCAAAGTCGATATGCTGTTGGGACTCAAAGAGAATGTCATTATGGGACGCCTCATTCCAGCGGGAACGGGGAGCAAAGTATACAACAAGGCGATTATGCGCACCGCTGAAGGAGAAGGTGACGAGCAGTCTCCCTCTCGTGCGATCGGTGCATAAGCAGACGCGAATAATAGCTAAGGAGAACGTATGCCCACGATTCAGCAACTCGTTCGCCAAGGGAGAGATCAGCAACAACGCAAGCGCGTCACACCTGCACTACAGGCATGCCCGCAACGACGCGGTGTTTGCACACGTGTCTATACGACAACACCCAAGAAGCCAAACTCTGCTTTGCGAAAAGTTGCCCGTGTGCGATTGACGAATGGGATTGAGGTAACAGCCTATATTCCTGGTATCGGCCACAACTTACAAGAACACTCTGTGGTGTTGATTCGAGGAGGCCGTGTCAAAGATCTTCCTGGCGTTCGCTATCACATTATCCGCGGGACATTGGACTCAATCGGAGTGCAGGACCGTAAGCAAGGACGATCAAAATATGGTGCAAAAAAACCAAAATAATGAGATAGGCCAAGGAGGACAATTCTATGCCGCGTAAAGGGCCTGCACCACGTCGAGACATTCTTCCTGATCCGAAATATCGTGACCTTGTAGTCACGAAGTTCGTGAACATGATGATGGACGGTGGCAAAAAAGGGGTAGCCGAGCGAATTTTGTACGGAGCCCTTGACATCCTGGGGAAGCGGACAGGAGAAGAGTCGCTAGAGACTTTCCGTCGAGCACTCGATAATGTGAAACCTATTGTCGAAGTTCGTCCACGAAGAGTGGGCGGCGCCACGTATCAGGTTCCGATAGAAGTTCGGACTACCCGTCGAAACTCGCTTGCTATGCGCTGGCTTGTCCAATCTGCTCGACAACGGCCAGAGAAAAATATGCGAGA
>JAYVFX010000201.1:0-3514 GCA_043772795.1 Deltaproteobacteria bacterium | reverse complement strand
GTCGCAGCAAACGACGGGGCGATTTTCGTCAGCGAAACAGGAAAAAAGCGCGTGGCGCAGATCGATAAAACCGGTAAGGTCACCTCGGTCATCGATAGTCTCGACCAGCCAAAGGGCCTCGCGCTCCGACAAGGATCACTGTTGGTTCTTGATCGCGGGACAAAAGAACTTCGTACCGTTGATACAGCGTCAGGAAAGCAGCAGGTCATCGCCCATCATTTGCCGGTGGGTGATCCGCCAGGCTGTTCTCGCGGACCAATGGACTTTTCCGGTGGCCTTGCGGTTGGAACAGATGGAACGATTTATATTGCCGGGGATGGAGAGGGGAGTGTGTTGACGTTGCGAAATGCGTAGCTGTGGCTATATGAAATTGGATGAAAAGAGGCGAAGCCGTTGATCTCTGCGATTGCAAGGATACTGGTTCTAGCCGATCCCTCGCCTGCTGATGTAGGGGCGGGTTTGAAACCCGCCCCTACGGCCAGCGGGAAATGCCACCCATTATCGGAAGTCATTCGCGCCTTCAAAACATTCTCGGCACGCCAGATCAACGTTCTCCGTAACTCTCCAGGCATCCCCGTCTGGCAACGTAACTATTACGAACACATCGTTCGAAACGAACAGGAATTGCACGCGCTACGCCGATATGTGGAGAACAATCCACTTCAATGGGCACTCGACGAGGAGAACCCCATGCGCAACAAATGAGGGAGGTGCCTCGGAGAGGACAATGATTATTGCAAGCGACAACACTCGATAAGATCAGTACACAATTTCCGTCCGGATGGATCCGTCGGTAGTGGAGTGCATAGCCCATCAACTTCTCCGCACGTCGGGGTCAGTCCGATGGTCCAATTCTGAAGGCTCTCTTGCCACGTCAAGATTGTCGGGGTCGGAAATGCCGGCGACAGTTTGTTCGTGCAAGCGGCGACTGCTGAACCATCAAGACCACGAAGGAACTGTGAGCCATAGGAAGTGACGGCCACACTGATGTTTGCTCCGCACGAGTTATTCACACACAAAGCAACAGTATGCACTCCCTCAGTCAGCTCGTTCCAGTTGACGAGGACATTAAAACCGTTATTGGCATCACCACACGGCGGTCGCGTATCCTCACGTCCGGTACCGTACACGGTATCAAGGAAGATCCTATCGTCGACGCGAATCTGCACTTTCTGTGCACTACAGACCCATCCTGAAATGACCACAATGCCGCTTTGAAAAGAATTAGGTCGAGGATTCTCCAGTTGTTGTTGCGCAAAAACACCCTGTGCCCAGCCGAGGACCATACCACACAGTACTATTGCGACTCGCCAGATATTGGGTGAAGTCCTTACCCCTGCTCCAACATTTTCTTGCGTATCCATAATCTTTTCCATCCTTTCTGCGGAGTGTTATTCTCAGCTTTATATAACAACCCGACAAGATGTTCCACAAAAGGCCGACCGGAGGCTCGCTAATCACGCTTCCGTGCCAAAAGATACAACAGCGAGCAACGGTGTTCCTCTGGGATTTCTTGCAGTCCGAATCGTCTGAGGAGCAAGAATCGCCGCTCAGTAACAGAGAATCCTGCCTGTACAAGCGCTTGGCTGACTTCTGCCGCTGAGCGTTTCTTGTACACACTGTGGGCCACCAAATGCACTGGATAGGTGGTGATAAGCAAACGCCCATTCTTCCTCAATACGCGCGCTATCTCACAAAACGTTATGTCAGGGTCTACGTAACCAAGTGTTTCGGGAAGAATGACCGCATCAAAAGCTCTGGAAGCAAAAGGTAAGCGGTGCGCGTCAGCCTGCACCAGATTGTGGACTTTCCGTCGCCTCGCCCCTCGTACCATCTCAAGGAGCAGATCGCTGCCAACTACGAGACGCGCTTGTGGCTCCAACATTTTCTCTTGTTCCCCAGTGCCACAACCGATGGAGAGAATTTTTTGTCGTTGCGGCAGTTGAGCCACTAGCCAGTGTCGCAAAGCAGGAAACGCGTAGGTGTAGGTAAAATGATCGCTCTTCTTCCAGCCGATTTTGCCGACCCGGCGAAAGACCGTTGCACCGCTCCGATAGGTTTTCTTGGATGGTTGTATTTGCTTCAAGTGTTCCTGCTCCGACGAGGTCATGAACAACTGCCGCTAAAGCCGCCGAGAGCTAACACGACCCAGGTTCTCTCCGCAAGAGAGGTCCATTGCTCAGTACCTTCTCCACACGTAGGGTGACGTGCGAAACAGTGGAGTGAAACGTATGCCTTCCGATATTGGCCGCGGTTTTAAGTTTGGGGTGGGATTTGCCCTTGGGATCAGCGCCATCATGTTGTTCTTTCTGTTTGGGCTCTCCATGTGTGCTGGACGGCTGCATCGACGCGCGTTGGAGCAGATGCAAGAAATGCTGCCGAAAGAACATCCCCCGACTCCCGAAAACCGGGACGATCCCCTGCGGTCGCGCACCAATCCCACGGATTTGCTTTCCCACCAGACTTCACATAGTTAGTACCTCCACAACAGCGGGAAACAAGACAGCACATCTCGACACATTTGGGAGCGCGGGGAATGCAGTATTTTTGTGGAATTGATACTGGTGGAACTTTCACTGACTGTGTGGTCATGGACGAGCACGGGTGTATCACTATCGCCAAGAGCCCATCCACCCCAAAAGATTTTGCCGAGGGATTTTTTAACGCACTTGAGGTTGCGGCAGAAAAGCTCACCTTGACACTTCCGCAGTTGCTACAAAATACGCGCTTGTTGCTGCATGGAACGACTGTCGGAACCAACGCCATCGTTCAGATGAAAGGCGTAAAAACTGGACTCATTACCACCCGCGGCCACGGTGACGTGCTGATTATCATGCGGTCAGTCGGACGTTCTGCTGGACTCCCCATCGAAAAGCTGCTGCACGTCTCACGCCACGCAAAACCAACGCCAATCATTCCACGCACGTTGATTCAGGAGGTCAGCGAGCGGTTAGATTGGAAAGGCGACGTTTTTCTCCCGCTCAATGTTGAAGAAGCTCGCACCGCTATTCGTCATCTACTTGACCAGCAAGTTGAGGCAATTGCTATCTCATTCTTGTGGGGGTTCGTAAACCCGACGCACGAGCTCGCAGTCAAACAGATGGTGCAAGAGATGGCTCCCAACATCTTCGTCACTTGTGCGCATGAGTTAATTGCGAAACCTAGTGAGTACGAACGTACTGCCGCTACCGCGATCAATTGCTTTATTGGTCCTGGGTCGTCTGGGTATATTGAGCGGGTGCAAGAGCGTGCGAAGCAGTTGGGCTATCAATATCCGCTACTCATCATGCAGGCGGCTGGTGGTGTTGCTACTGCCCACGAGGCAGCACGAAAACCGCTATTCACTATTGGTTCTGGCCCGGTCGGTGGAGTAATCGGCTCGAAGTTTCTCGCTGATACCCTATAGTAACGCTCCAGCAAGATATGGAGTGTCCATTTGTGATCTTTGCTGTCAGGTCCTCTCTCCCCTTGTGGGAGAGGGTCAGAGAGAGGGGGTAGTTGTGGCGTTCACCCT
>JAYVFX010000200.1:0-7805 GCA_043772795.1 Deltaproteobacteria bacterium | reverse complement strand
GATTTCGCCCCGGACCTGATCTTCAGCATTGGCGGTTACGCTTCTGCCCCGACAGTGGTCGTGGGATGGCTCCGACGCATTCCCTGTGTCCTCTTGGAGCCGAACGCCATTCCGGGATTAACAAACAAATGGTTAGGGCGGTTTACGACGAAAGTCTGCGTCGGATTTCCTCAGACAGCGAAGAGGTTTCCTGCCCATAAAGCTGTCTGCACTGGTAACCCTGTACGTTGGAATTCCAGTGGCACGCAGGAACATGCGTCTTCTGCACCGAAGAGCCAATGTACACTGTTGATTTTTGGCGGTAGTGCAGGCGCGCGACGACTGAATCACATGCTGCCGCAGGCGTTGAGGCTGCTGGGGCAGGCGCGCGGGAATGTCCGTATCGTTCATCAGACTGGCAAAGCCGATCATGCGGAAGTGAGTGCGACCTACGCTCAGCTAGGGATACAGGCCGAAGTCGTTCCCTTCATTGAGAACATGCAAGAGATGTATCTGGCAGCAGATTTGGTGGTGTGTCGTGCGGGAGCCACAACCATTGCGGAGCTCACGTCGCTCGGCAAACCCGCTATTTTGATTCCGTATCCGTATGCTGTTGATGACCACCAGCGCGCCAATGCAGAAATTCTGCTACAGGCTGGCGCGGCCCACATGGTGCTTGATGCAGAGCTGACTCCCGAGCGCATGTGCGAGGAGATTCGTACGCTGATCACCAATCCTGCGCAGTTGGAAGCAATGGGGCGTGCTGCGACAACGGTCGGACGACCCGACGCGACAACTGCAGTGGTGCGTGAATGTCTGGCATGTCTGCCCCCTGATATGCGAGCCCAACGGGAGGTTGCATGGCAGTAAAAGCGCAAAGCGCAAAGCGCAAAGCACGGAGCACAGAGCACGGAGCACGGAGCGCAAAAGGAAAAGGGGCGTTGGGGAAAGGGCAGCGGACACGGAAATCTGCATCGCAGATCGTCAATAGTAATGGGCAAGTGTTGTTCGATACCAACCGCCGCATCCATTTCGTCGGCATTGGCGGCATTGGTATGAGTGGGATTGCCGAACTGTTGTTAAACTTGGGGTATCACGTGAGTGGTTCTGACTTGGCAGAATCAGAGACGACACGACGGCTGACAAGCAACGGCGCAGAAGTATGGTGTGGTGGGCATCGTGCCGAGCACGTGACATCGGAAACTGATGTCGTTGTCATCTCCTCAGCGGTGAAGTTCTCCAACCCCGAGGTGGTCCGTGCCCGGGAGCTGATGATTCCCGTTATTCCGCGCGCTGAAATGCTGGCTGAATTAATGCGACTAAAGTACGGGATTGCAGTTGCTGGCACGCACGGTAAAACGACAACTACGTCATTGATCGCAGCGGTGCTTGCACAGGCGCACCTTGATCCCACGATGGTCATTGGTGGGAAGCTCGATGTGCTCGGTGGTGCAAACGCACGCTTAGGGCAAAGCCGTTTTCTGGTTGCCGAAGCTGATGAGAGTGACGGTACTTTTGTTTTGTTGAGTCCGACTGTGGTTGTGGTAACGAATATCGATCCCGAACATCTCGATTTCTATGGTGATCTTGAGAAAGCTAAGGCTGCGTATCTCTCGTTTATTAACCGTATCCCTTTTTATGGTCGCGCTGTCCTATGCTTGGATAGTGTGAATGTACGAGCCTTGCTACCGCATGTACACAAACGTTTTGTCACTTATGGTCTTGGGCCGGATGCGGAATTAACTGCCCGTGACTTGCGTGTGATTGGGCTAACTACCTCGTGCGAGGTGTGGCATGGGCAGGAATGTTTAGGACCGCTACGTTTAAATCTTCCTGGACGCCATTATGCATTGAATGCGTTGGCAGTGGTCGCGGTCGCTCGTGAACTGGGGATTCCCTTTGCGCAGGTGCAAGAAGCCCTGGCCGCGTTTGCCGGTATTCAACGCCGCTTTGAGGTCAAGGGAGAAGAAAACGGCGTGATGGTTGTCGATGATTATGCGCACCATCCAGAAGAACTACGTGTCACGCTACGAGCCGCTCGCGAGGGGGTGGCACGCGGAGGAGAGCGCCGTTTGGTCGCGTTGTTTCAGCCCCATCGCTATACGCGCACGCGCGATCTCTTTGATGACTTTCTTTCAGCATTTGACGATGCTGATGTATTACTCCTGACTGAAGTGTACGCCGCAGGTGAGGAAAGTATTGAAGGTGTAACCGGCGAGTCTCTCTATCGCGCATTGAAGAAACGTGGGCACGCAGATGTCCGTTTTTTGCCCCACAAGGAAGAACTTGTTCCGACGCTGATGGATGTCGTGCAACCTGGCGATATCGTACTCACTCTTGGTGCGGGCGACATTTATCGTGCCGGGGTAGGGCTGTTGTCGCAGTTGCGCGAGGGAGGACTCCGTGTGTCCTGAACTCCGCGAGCGACTGGTCGGCGTATTAGGTGAGCGAGTGCGATTCTGTTTTTCCTTGGCTCGCCATACCTCATTCCGCATCGGTGGACCAGCCGACGCTTTTGCTGAACCGGATACGCTCGCTGAGTTACAAGCGCTCATCGCCTTGCTGCATGAAGAAGCTGTTCCCTTGTTCTTGCTTGGTGGGGGAACGAACATTCTTGTGAGTGACAAAGGTGTCCGTGGCATGGTGGTGAAATTAGGCGATGGGTTTAATTATGCCAAGTGGACAGAATCTGCTCATGAGGCGACAGTGCACGTAGGTGCAGCGAACTCGTTAGGGCGGTTCGTCCGTGAGGTGGTACGCAAAGGTTACCGCGGAGTAGAGTTTGCTGAAGGGATTCCTGGGACGGTTGGCGGTGGCTTGTTGATGAATGCTGGTGCGTTTGGTGGTGAGCTGAGTGCGGTTATTGTCGCAATTACCGGTATTTATGGTGATGGAAGAAGCAAACGGCTGAGTGGCGAGACCCTTGGTTTTGCTTATCGACGCACCGCATTGCCGTCACCATTCGTAGTGACAGAGGTGGAATTTCACCTCATGCGCGGCCACGCGGAAGAGATTGCGGCGGTGATGAGCAAGGCGCAGCATAAACGCCAGCAGACTCAACCGCACGGCTATCCCAACGCTGGTTCGATCTTTAAGAATCCACCAGGAACACATGCGGGCCGTCTCATTGAGTCTGCAGGTCTCAAAGGACAAGTGCAGGGACGAGCCCAGATTTCTGCGCAACATGCGAATTTTATCGTCAATACCGGAGGTGCAAGCGCAGTTGATGTCAGGGTTCTTATGGAACAGATCCAACAAACGGTGTGGAAAAAAACAAGCATATGGCTTGAACCAGAAGTCCGCCTTATCGGCGAATGGTAGGGTGTGATGCGGATTTGACGACCGATGGCTTGGCGGGAGATGAGGAGAGGATGACGACAACGTGGCGTAACAGACGAGTGGGGGTACTTTTTGGCGGACTATCTGCCGAACGAGAAATCTCCCGTTTGACCGGAGCCGGCGTCATTCAGGCGTTGCAAGAGCGAGGGTATACGGTGACGCCGATCGACGTAGATGTTGCGGGTACCTGGATTACCCGCGTTCGTGAGATTGACGTTGCCTTCATTGCGTTGCATGGCAAGTTTGGCGAAGACGGAACCGTACAAGCGGTCCTTGAATTGCTGGGCGTGCCGTACACCGGTTCTGGTGTATTAGCGAGTGCGCTGGCCATGAATAAACCGATGGCCAAACGGATGTGGCAAACCTACGACTTACCGACACCAGCCTGGCAAGTGATTGACCAGAAGAACCCGCAAGCGCTGACACTGCTGTATCCTGTGGTGGTGAAACCAACGACAGAAGGATCGAGTGTTGGTGTGAGTATTGTGCGTTCGACTGAGACTCTACAAAGTAGTTTGGCAGACGCCTTCCGGTATGACCCGCAGGCATTAGTAGAAGCCTACATCCCAGGCAAAGAAGTGACCGTGGGAATTTTAGGCGAGCGTGCACTGGGAGCGATGGAAGTGATCGCCAAAGGTGAGTTCCATTCGTACGAAGTCAAATACACCGCTGGCCGCGAAGAGTTCATTTTGCCGGCACCATTGCCGCCGCCATTATATGAGCGCGTACTCCAGATTGCACTGCAGGCGTACCTCGCTTTAGGCTGTAGTGGTTACAGTCGCGTCGATACACGAATCAATGAACACGGAGAGGTTTTCCTCCTTGAAGTCAATTCACTGCCAGGTTTCACGGTTTTGAGTTACCTCCCACGCATTGCGGCTGCGGTCGGTTTGGATTACGGAGATTTGGTCGAGGCAATCCTCCAGCAGGCGACCTTACATATCCAAAGGAGTACGCGGTGAGTACGCTGTCGTTGACTGCAACGTTCGTCAATCGTTGGAAAACGTGGGGGAAACACGAGAACCGACGCACGACTCCAGGTGTTCCTACGCCGAAGCGTTGGTACGTTCTTGCCGGTCTTGCTCTCCTGGGCGTGAGCTTTTATGCACCGATAGGGTGGATGATCGTCTCGCAGTACATTCAACAACATCCGTACTTTGCTATTAGTGATATCGATGTTGAGCTGGAACCTGGGGCGCTCTTTTCTCCAGAAGAAATCGTGGCGTGGAGCGGAGTGACTCGTGGCATGAATTTGTGGACCGTTGCCTCAGAACAAGTCAGCGCTCGCTTGCTCGCAGTTCCAGGTATTCGGGATGTCGAGGTCAGACGCGAATTCCCGCAACGCGTAGTATTCCAGGTGCGGTCACGGCATCCCCTTGCTGTAGTAGCGCAACCGTCGGTGACGTACCTCGATAAGGACGGAGTATGGTTTACAGCGCAGACACAAAAAAAAGAACTTGATCTGCCATATGTAACCGGGTTCTCAAAAGAGGCATTAGATACTGTCGCAGCGGGAACTGCGCTCGTTGGAACGGTAGCGCTGTTATCGTTGGCTGCGAAGTTATGGGCTGATCCATTGTCGGAGATCCGCTGGGACCAGAAAGACGGATACACGGTGTTTTTTGCCCGCCGCCATATCACTGTTCGTCTAGGGTGGGAAACAGCGCCGGAGAAGTTTGTTCAGGTTGCGACGGTCTTAGCGCAATGGCCGGTTGATGGTCCTCCGGCGCTCTTTGATGCGCGGTTTCTCGGTCAAGTGATCGTCCGTCCGGTTCTTGATGAGCGCGGACAACGTCCAGTAACACCTGCTGATCCGCTATAGAGGAAGTATCATGACGAAAGAAAACTCTCTTATTGTGAGTCTTGATGTTGGAACCTACAAAACGGCTGTGGTGGTAGCAGAAGCAACGCCAGAGGGAATTGAAGTCTTGGGAGTCGGGACCGCCCTGTCCCAGGGAGGATTACGAAAGGGACAAGTCATTAACGTTGAGGCGACGGTCCAGGCGATTCGTAAGGCGGTGGAGGAAGCACAACTGGGAACCAGCAGCGAGATTCACAATGTTTGCGCCGGAATTTCTGGCTCTCATATCGCCGGCCTTACCAGTCAAGGGATGGTGGTGGTCAAGGATCGCGAAGTGTCACCGGCGGACGTTGCGCATGTGATTGAAATTGCCCGCACCGTTGCGTTGCCGGCGGAGTGTGAAATCCTGCATGTGATCCCACAGGAATTTTTTGTCGATGGCCAGGATCGTGGACATGAGCCGGTAGGAACCTCGGGCGTGCGTCTCGAGGCGAACGTTTACCTCGTGACGTCTGCGACTGCCGCACTCGAAAGTCTGGCACGGTGTTGTGAACGGGCAGGCTTACACGTCAATAGTGTCCACTTTGGTGGACTGGCCGCCGCTGAGGCTGTACTGACACCGGAGGAGAAGGAGTTGGGAGTGGTACTTCTCGATATCGGCAGTGGCACGACTGGAATTGTCGCGTTTCATCGCGGATCAGTAGTCCATACGGCAGTGCTCCCTGTTGGCGGCTACAACATGACGAAAGATCTTGCGGTTGGCCTACGCATTCCAGAGGCAGAAGCCGAAAAAATCAAGCAGCGGCATGGCTGTGCTCTCGGAGATATGATAACTCCGGGTGAAATGATCGAAATGCCGAAAGTCGGGGGACGGGACCCCTCGCCGATGCCACGCCGAAAGCTCAGCGAGATTATTGAGCCGCGCGCGGAAGAGATTTTCTCCTTGGTCAAAGAACAATGCGAAGAGAATGGGTTGGTGGGGAGACTGAATGCCGGAGTCGTTCTGACTGGTGGCAGCGCCATCATGGAGGGGATGACAGAGTTAGCCGAGCGAGTTTTCCGGCTTCCTGTTCGACGTGGAGTGCCGCGGTTTCTTGGCTCTACTGTTGATGTGGCCAATGGACCGATGTACGCCGCCGGTGTCGGGCTCGCGTTGCGTGAACTCCAGCATCATCACGGGAATGGGGTCGTACGCACCCGCGAAGAACATGGCTGGCAGCGGGTACGAGGGCGTGTCGCTGAATGGTTTCGTGATTTTTTCTAACTGAGTAACACTGGTCCTTCCGCAGGGGAGGAGCGTAACAACTGGAGGAGGTGCGAGATGATCGAATTTGTTGAGCAGAACGGCAATAAAGCCCAGATTCGTATCGTTGGTGTTGGTGGCGCTGGCGGGAATGCGGTGAACACTATGATTACGTCCGGGCTATCTGGTGTTGACTTCATTGCCGCGAACACGGATGCACAGGCCCTGCGGGTGAATCTTGCGACCATCAAGATTCAACTTGGGGGCGAACTGACCAAAGGACTCGGGGCAGGAGCAAATCCGGAGATCGGTCGCCGCTCGACGATTGAAAGCGAAGCCGAGATTCGCGAGTTGCTGGAGGGCGCAGACATGGTGTTCGTGACCAGTGGGATGGGTGGAGGAACCGGCACCGGTGGAGCCCCGGTGGTTGCTCGGATCGCAAAAGAACTGGGTGCTCTCACTGTTGGTGTGGTATCTAAGCCTTTCCTCTTTGAAGGCAAGAAACGGATGCGTCAGGCGGAAGAGGGGTTGCGGGAACTCAAAGCAAATGTGGACACGCTGATCTCGATTCCGAACCAGCGCTTGCTCGCTGTCGCGAGCCGCAGCCAGCCATTGCTTGAAGCTTTTCGTAAAGCAGATGAAGTCCTGTTGCAGGCTGTGCGTGGGATTTCCGATCTGATTACGGTACACGGCCTGATTAACCTCGATTTTGCCGACGTACGAACGATCATGTCGGAGATGGGTATGGCGATTATGGGCGCGGCGTTCGCAACGGGCGAGAATCGTGCTGAAGAAGCCGCGCGGCGCGCGATTGCCAGTCCGTTGTTAGAAGACATTTCGATCCGTGGCGCAAAAGGCGTACTCATTAACGTCACTGGAGGTTCAGATCTCACTCTCCATGAGGTCAATGAAGCTGCAACCCTGATTCAAGAAGAGGCAGACGAAGAAGCGAACATTATCTTTGGCGCGGTGATTGATGAAACCCTTGGTGATGAACTCCGCATTACTGTGATCGCCACCGGGTTTGGCGAAGCCGAAGTGTTGCAAGTACCGATGGCAGGGAAAGCGTCGCTGAGCGCGCTGCGCGGTGGCGTCGGAGTCCGTGGACAACAGCCGACCGTTCCTGGTAGGAAAGTTGTACACATGGGAGCGATTGACGATCTTGATGTCCCGACCTGGCAGCGCAAACGGCAAGCGGAGAATTCTCCTACTGCAACGCCATCACCACAAGCAGACCGTGAAGATAAGTATGATATCCCCGCCTTTTTGCGTAAACACGCGAACTAGTCGCTCAAGCTGATGACGATTAGGGGCGTCCGTGTGACGTCCCTGATCGTGCCCTTCCTTCCTGCTACAGGACCACTACGGCAAGATATAGATTCGATTTTCACACCACCTGTTTGTGTGCCACTGCTGCCTTGTCCAGCCACTCCGCCGGGGGTT
>JAYVFX010000199.1:0-2829 GCA_043772795.1 Deltaproteobacteria bacterium | reverse complement strand
TACAGAAAGCCAACCAGCGCATACGCATTGCGGTACAGTTGATCGACGCGACGACCGGCTATCACGTGTGGTCGCAGCAGTATGATCGACCCCTCACGGACATTTTCACTCTGCAAGATGAGATCGTGCAGAAGATCGTGACGACATTGAAACTCCAGCTTACGTTGGAGGAGCAAGGGTATATCCTGCGCAAAAACACCGACAACCTGGAAGCCTACGACTACTTCTTGCGCGGGGGAGTGTATTTTTGGCGCACTACGAAAGAGACCAATGCTCAGGCGCGGCAGATGCTTGAGAAAGCTATCGCCTTAGACCCGCAATATGCCGACGCGTACGTGGCGCTAAGTGGAACCTACTTCATCGAGTGGATTTGGCAGTGGAATAGGGATCCCCAGACCCTAGAACGGGCGTCTGAGCTGGTGCGAACGGCTCTTGCGCTAGATGATTCGCTACCAGCGGCCCATTCGAGCTTGAGCTGGATCTATACGCAACAACAACAGTATGACCAAGCCATCGCAGAAGGGGAACGAGCCATCGCCCTCGATCCCAACAATGCGGACCGCTATGTCTCGCAGGCGGAGACGCTCGACTGGGCGGGCAGGCCAGAGGAAGTCCCGCAGGCAGTGGAACGAGCCATGCGGCTTAACCCTCGCTATCCCCCTTGGTACTTGATGGCATTGGGCTGGTCCTACCGCATGAGCGGGAGGTATACGGAAGCGATCGCTACCCTGAAGGAACTTGTCAGCCGCATGCCCAACCATCAGGGCGCCCAAATGAACCTAGCTTTGAGTTACTATTTGCAATGGCTCTCACAACAGAGCCCCCCAGGCCAGACATTGGAGCCAGCCCTGACGGCGGAGCGACGAGCCTTGGCTCTCAATGATTCCTTCCACTGGGGCCATATAGTGTTGGGCGTGATCTATCTCAACCAACAGCAGTATGACCAGGCCCTGGCGGAGATGAAGCGGGCCGTGGCCCTCGCTCCCACCGAGGCGTGGAGCTATGCGGAACTGGCGGTGGTGCTGAGCCGGGTGGGCAGATCAGATGACGCTCTGGAGGCCACCGCACAGGCGCTACGCCTGAAGTCCCAACTTGCAGACCAGCACTTATCGGGCGTGGGTACAGCCTATGCGGTGGCCGGGCACTACGAGGAGGCGGTTGCCCCTCTGAAGCAATATCTCACCCGCTATCCCAACATACTGCCTGTCCATCTGACGCTGGCTGCGGTCTACAGCGAGTTAGGCCAAGATACCGAGGCGCGAGTGGAGGCCGCCGAAGTATTGCGGCTTAATCCTCATTTCTCACTAGAAGTGCATAAGCAGAGAATGTCGATCAAAGATCCAGCGGTATTGGAGCGGCATATTGCGGCGTTGCGTAAGGCGGGGCTGAAGTAAGTGAGGAGTAAAGAGTGAAGAGTGAGGAGTGAAGAATGATGAACGATGAATGCAGAATGATGAATGGGGGACAAGAGGAGGGTGGAGAGAGTAACGCACTTGATGTGACGTATGGCCTGTCATCGGGGAATGAATTCCTCGGCTACCGTCATATCATCGCAAAGCGATGAGGAAGTTGCCATACGGCAGCAGGTGAGGGTAGCCTGGTCTTTCAAGGTCGGGATCGCTGGGTTCCATCTCCATCCCACCGTCGCAGCGCGCCCCAGAGAAAATCCTATACGGATATGGTACAACACTCCGCAGGAGGTCGTTGCCATGACAAAGGTCGCCATCCTACCCACACCAACTGCGCGAGGGGAGCTTTACTACCATGCCAGTGCCGGAGCAAAGCACGCCCAGGGCAAAACTGCAGGGGAAGCGTTGGATGCACTCACGGCGCAATTGTCCGCAGAGGAAACAAGTACGCTCGTGATTGTCCAAAGTCTGTGTCCAGACTCTTTCTTTACTGCGGCTCAGCAACAGCGCCTCGCTATGTTGATGGAGCACTGGCGAAGTGCGCGAGATCAGGGGCAGACACTGCCTGCGGACGAGCAGACCGAGCTGGAAACACTTATTGATGCGGAACTGCATGCATCGGCAGCACGTGTTGCCGCGTTGGCCGATGTTGTGGAGCGATGAACCCGCACTATGAGGAGGTGGCGCTCCGGGCTGGCCGCCGGTGTGAGTATTGCCATGCGCCGGAAGCCGTCTTCAACTTACCGCTGGAGGTTGAACACATCGTCCCTGTTTCTCGCAATGGTGGGGATACTTCCACAAATTGGGCGCTCGCGTGCCGTGCGTGTAATCTCTACAAGGCGGCACACGTCAACGGCAGTGATCCTAGGAGCCAGGAGATCGTTCGTCTGTTCCAGCCCCGCATGGACCAATGGGAAGACCATTTTCAGGTCGTCGCCGAGAGCGGAGCAATCGAGGGACTTACTCCAATCGGTAGAGCAACAGTGTTGTGTTTAGGCATGAACAGCTCGGCCCAGATTACAGCACGGCGACAGTGGATGCGCCTCAAACTTTTCCCTTAGTGGAGTAGGGCGCGTATCGTGCGCCATTTCCTTGCGCCCTTCGTACGCCCTACCTTCCTTTGCGGGTGGTAAGTGCACTAACGCCACCCCAGGCAAACTGCTCCGCCACGGGCGCGGGTAAAAACTTTACAACTCTCTTTTGTTTCCCTGTCCCTTTGGGAGAGGGCTAGGGTAAGGGTGTATTGAGTGATCAAGCCCCGTTTTGCGTTTGCGATACCGGCGCTGTCTCCACCCACACAGTCCGAACGCCGGACTATGAACGGACAATGACACACGCCGGTATCCTCGTCTGAATTTCCTTAGTCTTCCTTATCCTTACCATGCCCGCCCTTTGGCAGGTTCAGCGTGCCGCTCTCAGT
>JAYVFX010000198.1:0-3259 GCA_043772795.1 Deltaproteobacteria bacterium | reverse complement strand
TGGAGCTTGCTGGATGATCGCGTGCATCCTGTTCTCGTGACCAGCGAGGGTCACGTTGGTGAACTCTCTAAGAGCCCGAAGATGAGAGAGCTGCTTCTCAGCTACATCCAACGTAACAGCGAAATCAAGCAACGCCTTTTCAACTTCTTTGTGCAGCTCTGGACCATTCAGATTAGCTGCTTGATCGACTACCAGCTTCCTACTTCTTGGCATTAGGCCTCCCATTGAATGACTTAAGAACTGCATCCCAGTTGGCGTCGATGCCATCTGCGATACCGAACCGCGACTTGGCTTGCCGCAGTATCGGAGTGGACTGTGTACGGCAGACCGCCCTCAGTACGGTCTTCTCATCTACCTTCTTTCTCTCTATCTCAAGAAAGTAGACTTCATCGAAATAGATGGCCGACTTTGCTGCAAACTTTCCAGTGAGCAAGGGGAGCATCTCGACCGTCTGAAGGAGGTCGTTCGATGTACGCTGAACGTGAGCCGTGACGACCTTTATGAGCGGCCACGCTGTGAGCTGATCGAATACAGTTTCGAGCAGCGCAGTTTGTCGTCCCCAATGCTGAATCTGTGGCTGCGTGTAAGGTTTGCCATCAGACTTGAGAACGTAGTTCATGCAGATGTTGGAGAGCATGGTAGCAGAGTCAAGGCCCAGAGCTTTGAACGCGCAGTCTCCCTTATCTATCTGCACTCCGATCTCGTTGATGCGGTCGAGGAAGCGCGGATAGGCGTCGCCGTAGGCGTAGATGCCATGCTCAGGCATAACCTTTCCACCTTTGGCGGTGTCTTTGAATGTGTCGAACTGGACATCTCGATCGGACAGCGAGGCAGTTCCCTTGTCGAAGTCGAAGATATAGACATCGGGAAAGCTGCCGAGCATACGAGTTTTCTGGGAACCCGAGTCTCCGATGAGGAAGAACGACGAGTTGAAGATGTCCGGTTTGTTATCCTTCGTTGACGGCATCTTTCCTCTTGAGATTCTCTGTGTTAGTGTAGTGAGGTCTCTTCTCTATCCACTCTTTTCTCTTCGCGTCGAAGTTCTCTACAGAGATGATGGTGTCGTCTTCGAGGCGAACGTAGTATCCTCCGCCAACAGCCCTTCCCTCATCAAAGGCGATCACACCGGAGGGCACGTTCTCGTGTGAGTGTTCCTTGTAGTTATAGCGGAGGACTGCGTCGCCTGGAGCAGGCAGCTTGTTACTGTTCCGTGTAGTCACGTACTTTTACCTTGTCCCGATCTACTTCTAGACCAGTACCGTCGGAGGGAACGAGACGAGCGAGGATGTCGCTTTCCCGAAGGATTATGAATATCTCTCGGTCTACCTGTACCCGAGTACCAATGTACTTTCCGAAGATCACGATGTCGCCTACCTTAAAGAGCGGGTCATAGTCTTCGTTCTCCAGCTCGTACTCATCGCAGACGGCTACGACAGTACCGACTACCGGTTTAGGAGCGTGAGAGTCCGACAGCAGAACTATGCCTGACTTTGTTTCTCGTTCGATCTCCTTGACCTTGATTGCTATGCGGCCGGCGGATGGACGGAGGATGTACTTGTCCTCTCCGCCGATAGCCTCATTCTTTGCTGCCTCGCTCATACTGTGGCGCCGCTGATCTTTCCTAAGACAGCGATGATTCTGGCGACGAGGTTATGATTTGGGTCACGAATGATTCCAAGTCTAGCCTCAACCGCACCGAGAGCGAACACATCATCCTCTGTGATCGTCTCATCAGGTGGTAGCTCCTTCTTCTCTTCCTTTGGCATCATCCCTCCTCTGGGATTTCTTCAGCAGTTTCAAGCGGATTCCAGGGAGCGTAATCGAAATCTGTTTCGAGAACTCTCTCACGGAGACGTGGGGGCATAGAACAAACCTCAGCATACTGACACATTCCGTATTTCCCTGAGCAGGCGTCGTAATTTGCAGGGAATATCGCAGACTCGTACGCAACCTGCATCCTGGCAACCCACAGGTTATAGTTAGCTGCCCATTCCTCAAGACGATCCTCCGAGAATGTGATCAGTTGCCTTTCAAACTTCGATTCTTTCTTGTAGATTCCATGAGCGTTAATTCTAATACCTGTGATTTTAACGCTAGGGATAAGGAGTCGAGCGATCCAGACGTAACCTTGCATCTGGTTTGATAACTCGAACTGCTGAAAATAGTAGCTTCCCATCCGTGATGTCGTCTTATGATCTTCAACGAAGTACTGTCCGTTAAGCTCGATAATCCGATCGAGTTTGCCAGCGTACGGATGGAGCGCTCCAGGCCACGTGACGTTGACAGACATTTCGACAGCAGGAGATTCTGGGAATCCGACAGTGCGGGCGTCCTCGTCCTCATACTTCCCCCAGCGCTTGATGTAGTTTTCATACTCAAGCCAAGCACGATCGAAGGTGCGATGATCGTCAGGCTTGCCGTGATCTTGCCAAGCCTGTGCGCCAGCGATGAAGGCGGCGTTGGTGTCGCCTCCGGTCTTGTAGTGGGATTCGAGTATGGCGTGCCACACTGTGCCGTAGGCTATTGCAGGGGTGGGTGGGCCAGTCCTACGGCGGTGCTGCCGCATCGCGAAATCGAACTTGCGAGGGCAGGTCATGAAAAGAGCTAGAGCTGTATTGTCTAACGGTCGGTCGATGATAGGTAGCTGTTGGTTAGCTACAGCAGGAGCTGTCATCTCTTCTTCCATGTTGTCGAGACGATCACCGCAATAACTATGCAGGCGAACACTGCGAAAATCAACACGGATGCTTTGTCGTTGCCACTCATACTTTGGTCATCTCGGTTATAGCTTCGCGCAGCCTCGAAACGAGAGCGGGGTCGTCGCGTAGCTTGTTGTTTATCTCCTTCAAAGCGTTTCTGATGAGCCAAGCTGTGGAACCGTGTATTGGGAGATACCCGATGAATTCCTCGTAGTCAGCCTTTGGGACTTTGGCTGAGAACTCGATCAGGTTGTCGGGATACTCTCTGGGCATGAACGATAGACTCCGAGAATTTTGGCCGTGTTATGGGGATGTCGTAATGTAACACAAAGTGCGGCGTTTGTCAACCCTGCGTAACATTTTTGTACTGAGCCTCGAATAGCGAGGCTTTCAGTCCTGGCTGCAGCAGGTAGTAGTGCGCTGGATATGGAAGCCACCAACGCTTGGTGATCGGCCACTTCTTCTTCATCTTCGGATTCATAAGAGTCTTTCGGTTGTACGGCTTGGTCTGAACGTATATACTGTTACCGCAGAGATCACAGCGAAAGAGGATGATATAG
>JAYVFX010000197.1:0-3393 GCA_043772795.1 Deltaproteobacteria bacterium | reverse complement strand
AAAGAATCTCCGCACCAAGGATGAGCGAAAATTGAGAGTCGAGCGTATCACGAGTGAAATCGACCGTCTTCGCTTCAAACAACGGACAATTGTTCATCTGTGCGTTCATCGTGGCAAATGCAACTGCGGTAGCTTCTTTGTCGGCAAAGGTGACTCGTCCACCTTTGCGGGAAGCGATGATGCCGGTCAGCCCTAAGCCACAACCTAAATCCAGCACCTGGAGACCACGGCACTCAACCTGGTCTTCGACATAACGCGCAAGTGTCAGCGCACCGGTCCACAAGTGTGCCCAATAGGGTGGTTCTTCAGTCTCGTCGCGCAGAAGCGCCTTGCGGTCGACCCAGCGTTCAAGGTCTTTTACTCGGAGGAGGGTCAGGTGGCGTGCACCAATAGTGAGGTCGAACGGTTCGGCGTCGTAGGGATGCAGCACAAATGAAACACCCCCTCACCCTAGCCCTCTCCCACAAGGGGAGAGGGAATTTCTTCTGCTCGTCACAACTTTTTCTGCGATAGCCATCGGCTTGAGGTTCTCTCTCCCCCTGAGGGAGAGAGACAGAGAGAGGGGGCCGTACAGCTCGGTGTCCCCCTGTTTCAAAACAAGATCACTCAAACGCGTTCAACCCCGTGATGTCACGTCCGATAGTCAGGCGATGAATATCTTCAGTCCCTTCGTAGGTATTCACGGTTTCGAGGTTCAACATATGACGAATGATCGGATAGTCATCGGTGATCCCGTTGGCCCCCAGGATGTCTCGTGCCAAACGCGAGATGTGTAGCGCAGTAGAGACATTGTTCATCTTCGCCATACTGACATGCTCGGGACGCATCTTGCCGCTGTCTTTCAACCTCCCTAAGCGAAGAGAGAGAAGCTGCGCTTTGGTGATCTCAGTAATCATCCAGACTAATTTCGCTTGCACAAGCTGGTAGCCACCAATCGGCTTAGAGAACATAACCCGATTCTTTGCATAATCCACTGCACTCTCATAACAAGCAATCGCCGCACCAATTGCGCCCCAGGAGATACCGTAGCGTGCTTGGGTCAGACACATCAGTGGCGACTTAAGGCCACCGGTGCCAGGCATAAGATTCTCTTCCGGAATCCAGCAGTCCTCGAAGATCAACTCAGAGGTGATCGACGCTCGCATACTGAACTTGCCCTCAATATCGGGGCGACTGAACCCTTTGCGTTCCTTCTCCACGAGAAAGCCACGAATGGTGTCCTTGCCGTTCTCTTCAAGCTTTGCCCATACTACCGCAACATCAGAGACAGAACCGTTTGTGATCCAGCGTTTGGTGCCGTTGAGGACAAAGCCACCTTTCTCTCGCTTCGCTCTGGTGATCATGCCGCCCGGATTCGAGCCAAAATCAGGTTCAGTCAGGCCAAAACAGCCAATCGCCTCAGCTCGTGCCATGCGGGGCAGCCAGAAGCCTTTCTGTGCTTCGGAACCGAAGCTATAGATCGGATACATGACCAAAGACGACTGGACACTAGCGAACGAACGCAACCCACTATCGCCACGTTCCAACTCTTGGCTGACTAGCCCGTAGGCAACGCTATTAAGACCAGCACAGCCGTACTGGGTTGGTAACGTAATTCCCAGGAACCCAAGCTGACCGAGACGTGGAACCAGATCCATCGGAAAGCTGCCTTCGCGAAAGCTCTTCTGCACACGTGGCAGAAATTCTTCATCAACAAAACGACGCGCAACATCACGCACCATACGTTCTTCTTCGCTCAACATTTCTTCGATCTGGTAGTAGTCAGTCGGATTGGCCATACGTCACTCCTTCTTGAACCGATCAGCAATCAGTATCAATCCAGGGGAAAAGGCGAAATGGGGAAAAGGGTAAGAAAACTCTCTTTATCCGTTTCCCCGTTTCGCCCCAGGTGTCAGATTTAGAATCCCTTTGGTCTTCCTTCTCCGCGAGGATCAGAAACTCCGGTGATCACTCCTGAATTCGGGTCAACATGAATCGCTTGGACGTTGCCGAACAGATGGCGCCCATCGTTGGTTGCCTCGACAGGTTTCACCGTATGCCCCATCTGGCGGAGTGCAGCAGCAAGTCCTTCGGGTTCTCCTCCCTTTTGCACTTCGAGCTGTAACTCATCAGGAAACCACTGGTGATGAATACGAGGCGCGAACATCGCCTCTGGCAACGACATGTCGTACGCAAGGGTATTGAGTAAGACTTGCAAAGTCGAACTGATAATACGAGAGCCCCCGGGGCTCCCAGTAATCAAAATAACTTTTCCGTTTTTGGTCACAATCGTAGGACTCATACTACTGAGTGGGGTCTTGCGTGGAGCGATCATGTTAGCGTCAGTATTTCCCACCAACCCAAACGCGTTCGGATTCATTGCTTGGGCGTTAAAATCGTCCATTTCGTCGTTGAGGAGAATGCCCGTCCCGGGAACCATGACGCCGCTGCCGAAGTACAGATTCACTGTTTGTGTTGTCGCTACCGCGTTGCCGTGCTTGTCTATCACCGAAAGATGCGTGGTGCTGGTAGATTCCGTCTTTCCAACCGGAGTCGTAGGAATAGCATTGCTCGGTGTTGCTTTCGCCAGGTCGATTTTGGCTCGTTGCTCAGTGGCATATTTCTCTGAAGCCAGCATGGTCACTGGTACTTCCGTAAAGTTTGGATCGCCGAGATACTGCGCCCGGTCACGGAACGCGAGGCGTAAAGTTTCAGCCACAAGATGGATAGCCTTCGGCGTGTGAAAGCCGATCTCTTGCAGGGGAAATCCCGAGAGCACGTTGAGCATTTGGGTGATGAGTACTCCACCAGAACTCGGCGGCGGCATAGCGTGGATCTGCGCGTCATGAAAGGTTCCAGTGACCGGCGTGCGATAGATGACCCGATATTTGTCTAAGTCCTCTTGGGTAATCAGACCACCACGAGCTTGCATTTCTTGTACGATCGCCTTTGCGACTTTCCCCTTGTAGAAGGCGTTTTTTCCTTTGCGGGAAACTGCTCGTAAGGTTTGCGCAAGGTCTTTCTGAACAAGTAGATCTCCCTCTCCGAGTGGGTGGTCATCGCGGAAATAGACCGCACGGGTAGTTGGAGAGTCGCCAAGTAGTGTAGCACGATAGGTAATGGCTTCCGCTAGTTGCGGATAGATAGGAAAACCTGCATCCGCAAGTCGGATGGCCGGAGCGATAACTTTCGCTAACGGTATAGTGCCGTACTTTTTCTGTATATCCACTAGTCCAGCAATGACACCGGGAACCGCAACAGCAAGAGGGCCGTTGCGGCTCAGCTCAGGAACTGCCTTGCCATCACGAATAAACATGTCGCGTGTCGCCGTAAGCGGCGCGCGTTCCCGGAAATCAATCGCAATGGTTTCCTTTTTCTTCGCCAGATAAAGCAGAAAGAAACCGCCACCACCGA
>JAYVFX010000196.1:0-2554 GCA_043772795.1 Deltaproteobacteria bacterium | reverse complement strand
GTTCGGGGTCAACGCGGTTCGCGGATCATCGACACGAGGATGGGTGAGCGGCCTCAAAGGCATGCTCGAAGCGTATCAGCAGGGACATGATTTACTGGTTGTGCCCGATGGTCCTCGTGGTCCGCGCTATCAAGTAAAATCTGGCGTGATCCAACTGGCGCGTGCGACTGGCGCACCTATTTTTCCTGCCACCTATAGTGCAGCATGGAAAACAACCGTAGGAAGCTGGGATCACTTACTGATTCCCTTTCCGTTCAGTCGCGTACTCTACGTGGTCGGAGCGCCTATTTACGTCCCGCGCGAGGCAACGAACGAAGTGATCGAAGCCAAGCGCCAAGAGCTAGAAACCACGCTGGTCACCATTACGACACAGGCAGATGCGTATTTTGCCGGTCAGCCAATACCGGTAGGCGAGTCTGCAACACCGAAGCCGTTTCCGCCGCGCAGCAAAACACCTGGATGCCCGTCCACGCAATAAGCGAAAAACCAAATGATATGGTGGCGAATCAGGGCTCGGGCTCAAGTGGAAGGTACGGCTCTTAACCATGCTCGCTAGCCGATTACAACGGCAAGTGAATATCACATCTAGAGATCAAGAAAAATCAACAGGACAGCGAACAGGCCGCGCAAGAACTTCGCCAAACTTTTCCGTGCTCCGTGTTTGTTAACGCAGTTTCCGGGATGCTGGCAGCAGTGCAAACAGGTCCTACTGACGTGACCTTTTGGAATAATTCACAAATTGTTTTTGAACGCAAAGAAAAACAGAGTCTTTAGCATCATCACCGGGAAGTTTGTGCTGCTCTTCCTCTATGGAGGACCGCCAGGGTGTTGGTCCGACTTGCTTTCTGTGAATCGCGGAGCATGTCCAGCGCAATACGTTGGGTGAAGTGCGCGTGGGTGCGCACGCGATAGACCGTCTTCTGCATTTTGCGGTGACGCCGATTCCCCCGTTCCACCGCGGTGGAGGTGGAAGGGAGCAGCGTGTCATCGAGAAACGTCAGGGCTTTGTCCACGTGGGGGGAGCGCAGCTTGGTCAAGAGGCGCCCCAGGTGCTTGTAGCGGCGCACGCGCTGGCGTAACCGGGCCAGCTTGGCCACCGCCGTGTCGGTGCGACACCGGCGAGCAAAGACGCGGTAGACTTCCGCCATGATCGCCCGGAGCGTGCGCAACTGCGGCAAGCCACGCGTGAGGGCGTGCAACGTGCGCCGTTCAGCCGCAGTCAGGTCGTGCTGAACAAACAGGTCGCGATGGGCAAAGAGCTCCCCAATTTGCTGTTGCAGTCGTTCCCGGTGGCGAACGGCGCGCTTGGCCGCAGGCGTGGACGGGCGCCCGCGTTTGCGGGGCGGCTTGCGCACGGCCAAGTCTTTCCGCACTTGAGCCACCGCACCTAAGACCGCCTTGGTTAACTCTTGCAAGATGTGGAATTCGCAGATTTGGTGGGGTACCGCGCCGCATACCGCCCGCAACGGTTCGGGGTACAAGGGCGAGCCGTTAGTGGTCACGCCGCACAACGCGAGGCTGCGGAGCTGTAAGGCCATCCGGAAGCGGCGCAAGAACGCCGTCATGGCGGTGTGATCGGGGGCGTGCTCCAGCACCTGGTACAGGAGCCGTTTGAACGTGTGATTGTCCACGATGGACAACACGCAACACGGCCCATCGTACACCTCATCGACCGCGATGTACCCCGAGAAGTCCGCCAGCCCCCAGTCGAGATAGCGCGTCCCCATTTGCCGCGCGGCCTTTTTCCCCCCCCCCGCCTCCACCCAGTTTTGGATGGTCGCGAACGGAACACACACGCGGTGATCGCGCCATAAATGCCAACTGGCGGCTTGATACGGCAAGCCATCTTCCACGACCAGACGGACGGCGAGGGACACGACGCGATGGGTGTACTGGGCCTTGGGCCCAGCATAGTCGGACATATCCGCCGTGAAGTATTTGCGGCAGCGCACGCAGTGATATTGCGCGTAGACGAGGTGAATGTCCCGCGGGTGAGCCGACACCAAATCCCCCACGTCAGGCAAGACCCGGGGGAATACACGATCACGCCCGCACCGTTTCCCGCACCACGGACACGCCCGATGCCGATACGTCCGGCTCCGTCCCACGACCTTCGCTTGCGGCACCTCTTCTGGCGTGAGGATCCGAGCGCTGTGATCCGGCACGTATTCTCCGGGACCAAACATGGTAAAGCCCTCCTCGCCCTGGCGCTCTCAGGCAGGAATTTACCGCGATTGCTGGGTTGAGTCATCGTCCATTTCCCGGTGATGATGCTAAAGACTCGAAAAACACCAAGTTATGAGGGAGCAAGCTTGGCATACGAGTCTATTATCGGACGTTTAGCGGAATGGGAGGTGTTAGGGGGTCAGAGTGACCGACTACCGTGATGTTCCTTCCCGCAGGGACGGGCAGTTTGTAGCCAGGTTGGTTAACAGCCCCTTTGCTTCTTGCAAGTCCTTTGTATTCAATCCTTCCGTAAACCACCTGTAGATAGCGGGTAATTGGGAGCAACGGAACAGATAACAGGCCTAAGAAAGCGGGGACTTTCGTAACT
>JAYVFX010000195.1:0-3958 GCA_043772795.1 Deltaproteobacteria bacterium | reverse complement strand
GCTCCTTGGCATGGGACCAGACGGACACACCGCGTCACTTTTCCCTGGAACCACCGGTGTGCAGGACAAGGCGCGCCTCGTTGTCGCCCATTATGTCGAGAAACTCGCAAGCTGGCGTATCACACTAACAGCCAAAGTCTTCAATGCTGCTGCTCACATCGCGTTTCTCGTTGCCGGTACGGATAAAGCGGTAACATTGAAAGAGGTGCTCGAAGGTCCGTTTCAACCGGATCGGCTTCCTGCGCAATTGATTCGTCTGCCGGACAACAGGTTATTGTGGTTTGTAGATCCGGCGGCGACAAGTGAACTGACAATCCAATCTACCAATACGTAACACGCAACACGTACGAAGGGAGCGGCATGCCCAGCAATTACGTCATCGACATGGACGGAGTGATTTATCTCGGCAACGAACTCATTCCTGGCGCCAAGCAGTTTATTGATCGATTAGTGAAGGGGGATCATCGGTTTCTGTTCCTCACCAACAGTTCTAACCTGACACCACCCGATCTCCAGCGCAAGCTAAGCAAGATGGGGATCGAAGTCAGCGTGTATCATTTTTTTACCTCAGCGATGGCGACCGCTGATTTTCTCAACAATCAGTTGCCAAACGGTCGCGCATTCATCATCGGCGGCGAAGGGCTGCGTGAGGCACTGCTAGCCGTGGGCTATACCATCACTGACGTTAAACCCGACTATGTCATCGTTGGTACGACCCGAACCTACGATTACGACCAGATGGAAAAGGCCGTTACGTTGGTACGTGGTGGAGCCCGACTTGTTGGCACCAACCCGGACGTCACTGGACCATCCGACCACGGTATTATTCCCGCCTGCGGTGCTCTTGTCGCACCGATCCAGCTTGTCACTGGAGCGCATCCCTATTTTGTCGGTAAACCCAATCCCTTGATGATGCGCACGGCATTGCGCCGCTTGCGTGCCCATTCAGGAGACACCTTCATGGTTGGTGATCGCATGGACACGGACGTCGTCGCCGGAACCGAAGCCGGGATGCGTACGATCCTCGTATTGTCCGGTGTCACGAAACGTGAAGACATCTCGACATACGCGTTCCGCCCTCACTACGTCTTCGATACGGTAGGTGATATTCCGGTTGAGGAGCTGAGTTAAACACGCAGCTGCACGGGAAAGACCGGCTCATCGTTTCCCGTGCTTGAGCCCACGGTCTTCTCTTGGTACCCTCTAGCCACCTGATCTGTTTTCCTCAACGGTAGAATATATGCCATTTACTGAATCTGCTGGCGAACATCGACCAGTCTTTTATCATCCTACGGGAGAAGCTTCCCGACTCGTGACGTTGTCCGTGCCGGAAAAGCTCGACTATTTCACTCGCCTACCGCTCTTTGAGAATATTCTTGATGCACTTTTTGAGAAACGTCCGGTCGTTGCCGCCGACGGCAAGAAACAGATTCGCGACCTCTCCGTACGTGATGCACTCGTCGAACACGCGGAATTCTATGAAGTCCCGGCGAATACTGCCATTTTTCAAGAAGGCAGCTTTGGTGAGCATCTCTTCATCGTTCTTAAAGGCACTGTCTGCACCAGTACACATGTCTCCTTGGATAACGAGCGCAAGGCCGCAGTCAGGCTCGAGGATCTCAAAGAGGGAGCCTTCTTTGGTGAAATGTCTGCGTTGTCCATGAACGCTCATCTCCTCACTGCCGAAACCGTCACGCCGACATTCTTGTTGCTCGTCCCACAGTTTATTGTCCAGGAGCTGGCAACCAGCCAGGAAGCTTTCCGTGGTCCCATTATGCAGGAATACGTGCGGCGAGCCGTACAGACCCTGATTCGCCGTATCCCGATGCTGCGCTTCACGTCCGACAACGATATTACGTTGCTGCTCGCGAAGGTCGAGCTGAAGACCTTCGATGCAGGAGACATTATCTTTGAAGAAGGCGACCCAGCTGATGATCTGTATGTTATCCACCAAGGGTTCATCAAAATCTCCAAACGCGCCGAGAACCAGCAACGGATTCTCAGTTACCTGAGTGAGGGCGATTGTTTTGGAGAAATCGGGGTTCTTACCACCGCGCCGCGCTCGGCCAGTGCCACAGCAATGAGTCGGACCGAACTACTGGTCGTGCCGGGCCCAGAGTTTCAATTGCTCGTGAATGCCAATCCGCAAGCGATCCAAGAAAGTCGTGGGGTCGCAAACTTACGACGCTTGGACGCGGATATGGCGCAAGACGTTACTTTTATCGGCGTGCGTTTACAATTTCAAGCTGAGGTAATGCCCAACCTCGATGTCTTGGCGATCGACGAGACGCTGTGTGTCCGCTGCGACAACTGCGTGAAAGCCTGCGCCGCAGCTCATGATGATGGGATCTCGCGCCTTATTCGCAAAGGCACTATTTTTCAGGAAATGCTACTGCCGACCGCCTGCCGTTTCTGCCAGGACCCGGTGTGTCTCCTGTGCAAGTCTGGCGGAATCAAACGCGATAAAGACGGCGACATTTACTTCACTGACAGTTGTATCGGCTGTAGTGGCTGTGCCCAGCGCTGCCCGTACGGCAACATTATTATGGTCGATACCGATGAGTTAGAGCATTTGACGCGGCCAACCTTAGCTGAGCAACTCTTTCACCTTGGCGCCAAAAAACGCGAGGAAGAGACCCCTACAGACAAACGACCGCGGTTGAAGAAGATACCGGTGAAGTGCGACCTCGACAAAGGCCATCTCTTTCCTGCGTGTGTCAATAACTGCCCGACCCAAGCGATTCGACGCTATCGTGCGGATGAGCTTGATGTCATCATCGCTGGTCAACATAAGAAAAAGTCCTAGCACGTACGGTAGAAGAGGAGTGTATGCGGTCACCCGCACGTTGGTACGTTATCGCATCGATACTGGCAGCCTTATTGAACCTTGCCTATTACTACCATTACACCACCCACTTGGTTGGCCCACCGTCGGGCCGCACGTTTGAAGGGCTGTTATTGGGAAATCTTGGCTTTGCCGCCATGCTTGGCGCCTTACTCTACAGCGTGCGCCGTCGCCACCTAGGCCGTGCTATGAACGCAATCCGTGTGGATCTGGACAAACGACGCAAGCTCAAGGAGGGGGAACGACACGCACTTGAACAGTTGCAGAATCTACAGCGACAAGTCATGCAGAATGCCGCGTTACGCGTATATGCCGTCCGCCGTCAAGCCAGTAGTATCCTGCGCCAGACTGGTATGAAGCGCTACCTGTATGCGCAGGTTTCCACTGGATCCGGTGGACGCGGCACACGCTTGTCCATTGGCCGCCGCGAATGGGGGGGACGCCTCCAGACCTGGTACTACTGGCATCTGATGCTGGGGTGTCTATCAATTCTGCTTATTCTCACTCATGCTGGGTTTCGTTTCGGTAATCTTGTCGCGGTGCTCGCACTCGTCTGTCTGATTGGCGTGGTGGCAACGGGAATCTGGGGATACATCATTTATCAAATCGTGCCTACCGCGCTGACCAAGGTCGAGGAACTAGTTGAAAAGACTCCTGAAGAGTTGCGCGATGAATTACAGGAAGTGACTCGAGAGTTGACGATCATCACGCAAGAGAAATCGCAGATGTTTCGTGAGATCTACCAACAAGAAGAAGCGATACCGGGAGTGAGCCTGCAGCCCACGTGGCGCTGGTTATGGGCACCAGCACAGATTGCCCGTGATACAACGCGGCCAGATCGCCTACGCTTGATTGTCAAAGAAATCCCCAGCTCCGAACAGGAAGATTTTCGTAGGATGGTGCGTTTACTTTTTCAGAAAGAGAAACTTGAGGTCTCTCTCTACCCGCAACTGCGGTATGATTATCTTCTGAAGGTCTGGCTCAGCCTCCATATTCCACTGACCGCTGGACTGATGATCTTTTCACTGATTCACATTGTGTCGATCCTCCACTACTGATCGCAGAAGGGGCAGAGACCATGATCAAACTCACGGTACTGACCGGAACAGACGC
>JAYVFX010000194.1:0-19454 GCA_043772795.1 Deltaproteobacteria bacterium | reverse complement strand
CGGTGATCTCCCGTGAAGCGATGGTCTACTTGGCGAGTATCCGGCGCACTCTCCGACTCGTGACCACGGAGAAAGCGAATTAAAAAACACTCTCTTAGGCTGGGGTGTGGGTGCCTACTTTCTCCCGGATGCAGATAGACTGGTGCACGTGTACATTGGAGCGACCTTAATGGCAACCAGTGTCGGCATCACTGCACGTGTGTTGACCGATCTCAAACGCGTCTCCACCGATGAAGCGAAGATCGTGCTCGGCGCGGCGGTCATCGACGATGTGCTCGGGTTGATGGTGTTGGCAACGGTCGGAGGCATCATTGCGGCGGCAGAAACTGGGGAAGGGGTCGCCTTTGGCTCGATCCTCCGCGTCTTGGGGCTGTCGTTAGGGTTCTTGGTCATTGCTGTCACCCTGGGACGGGCGGCGGTCCCGTTCTATTTCCGCCTGGTGTCGAAGTTACGCAGTGAAGGGATTCTGCTGGCCACTAGCCTGGTGATGTGTTTTGGCTTTGCCTATTTGGCCGGAGTGGCGGGATTGGCACCTATCGTCGGTGCCTTTACCGCAGGGCTCATTCTTGAGCCGGTGCACTACCAAGAACTGTCGGCGCGACACGATGATGTGTCGATCGAGGAGGTCATTTCTCCGCTGGTGTCCTTTCTCGTGCCGATTTTCTTTGTGACGATGGGCTCGCGCGTGAATCTGTTAGATTTTGCCCGGACCGAGATCCTCGCCTTTGCGTTGGTATTAACCCTGGTCGCGGTCATTGGCAAACAAATCTGTGGCCTTGGGGTGCTGAAGACAGGCGTTGATCGCATCGCGGTCGGGTTGGGCATGATCCCACGCGGTGAAGTGGGACTGATCTTTGCCAGTATTGGGGCGAGCATGATGCTGCATGGCAAACCGATTATCGATTCCGCCACCTACGGGGCGGTGGTCATCATGGTCGTGCTGACGACCCTCGTCACGCCACCGCTAATCAAATGGCGCTTCGCCGGTCTGGGGAAAGACGGCCAAGCACCGGAACAGCTCTGACGCGTCAGACTATCACGCGGAGCGCAGCTCACTCGCTCGGCCTCTCAGAACGGATACTCAATACCCGAAAACACGGCAACGCCTTCACCACCATAACCAACATCAACATACCCAACGACAAACGGTTCTGCGATCCCACGAAAGCCGAGGCCGCCCACGGGATGTAGATGGCTCAACGGGTTCGTATTGAGGCTGTGAAACACCCGCCCGATTTCGACAAACGGCGCTAGCTCAAGACTCACATGGGTCTGAAAGAGGTCAAGACTCAGTACGCGCGTTCGCAGTTCCATATTCGCAACAAACAGGTTGTTATCGACAAAGCGGGAGTCACCGAACCCGCGTAACGGTTGACGGCGACCCAGGTCGCTCCGGTCTCCGCCAAGACGACTCAACGCCCAGAACGGCGTGTCTCGTCCGACCGGCATATAGCGGAAGGCGGCATGGCTCGCCAGCGTGAAGCGTTGCCCGATGGGGTAATAGTGACGCCCCTCAAGACCAAAGACACTGTAGGACACCGAACTGAGCAAGCTCCGATCGGCCAGACCACCAAAGGCGACGAGCCACATTCCGCGCCGGGGAATGCTGACGGAATTCCGCGTGTCATACGATACGAGCACGCGCGTGAGCATTTCGTAGTTACTATGGCGCTCGCGCAGCGTGGGAAAGAACTGCCGTGTAAATGGAAGGGAGGTAAACGCTCCTTTACTAATATTGACATAGCGCGGCTGCAGTTCCACGGCAATCTGCATTTCGTGTGTGAGGTTCCACCCCAATCGCGCCTCGGCGAACAGTTGTTCTGTGGTGAAATTGGTTTCATTGGCCTCTTGCGAATTATTACCGATACCAAAGAAGCGCTCGGTGGGGTCGCGCCGGTAACGGAGGCGTCCATCAAAGGACCACGAGTCTTGCCGCGTCCTGCCCGTGGAGTACAACACATCCAGATCGCGCGCGATGATTTCCGCGCCGCTGGCAACGACAGACCACTGCGTATCCTCTGAGGGGTATGAGAAGAATCGCAGCGTACCACCCACGCCGAGGTTCGGATTATAGGTCAGATCGGGAGCGAACATCTGTCGAATCTGATTCTTGTCATTGGTGAATAACCACACCGGCAAAAAGCCGATGGTGGTATCGCCATTGGGATCAGTTGCTATCTCTGGCAAGGGCAGAAACGGCCAGTCGTTCGGGTTGCGCCAACGGCTGAGGTCAAACCATGACTGCATATCTGCACTCTGCACCGGGGTCACGCTCGCACACCACGACGCGAGGATAAGACAGACGCTGACGTAGCATCGCCACAGTTTCAGGGTTGGTCGTAGAGTTATCACGTTGAACATCTGAGCATCGCTCCTTTGAGGCATGTAGTCTACGTGCATGAATCCCATACTTTGTGTGTAACCTTAGAGGAGCAAGACCCGTGCCCTCAGAAAAAAACAACAACAGCAACGGGAACTGAAGAATTTCTTTCCCGGCATGCAGGGTATCCCACTTTCGCAACAGCAGGAAAAACTTTTTCCCAACTTCGGGACAACTCCTCTTCGGCTGAACCGTCCTCTTAAGTTTGACAACTCCATTAGGGATACAGTCTTCCGCCGTATCGTCACTCGCCCAAATGTTCCGATGGTGGTGTGGACAAAGGCTTGCCGAGTAGCACGTGTCCGCCGTGCTCAAAGTCGGGTATACTTTCTGCTCGTCCCACTACCACAAGATAGTCGAGTGCTGCCAGAACCTCGTTCGGATCTGGAAGCTCATCACGATGCTGGACGCTCCCCTTGCGGATCGCGACAACCGTGAGACCGAAACGCGTACGGAGCTGTAAGGTACGGAGGGTACTGCCGACGCTCCACTCTGGGACCTTCAGAATCGTCACCGTGTACTCGTGCGGCAACTGCACATTTTCTCGCACCGCCGGCTGTCCCTTGGGGCGGAGATCAAGTCCGAGGTATTCTGGGTGAAGAATCTCGCGGTGATATAACTTCAAGAGATCTCGATAGGAGACGATCCCCTGGAGGACACCCGTGTCCGCTGCCACGACTGGCAGATACTCTTGTTCTGTGGAAACTAATAGTTCGAGGCAGGGTGCGAGAGTATCGTCCCTTGTGACCGGTGTCCGACAGGGATGACACAGGTCGCTGGCAATCACGAGTCCACCTAAGGTCTGTTCCTGAAACAGTGCTTTGACATCATGAATAGAGATCTCGCCTCGGAGGCGACGCTGGTCGTCGATCACAAAACAGACGGGGAGACTCCCACCCAGAAAATGTTCGACGATCTCCGCAAAGGCAGTTGTTTCCGCCAACACTGGTACCTCGCGTCGCATCACGACGCCGACCGTGAAGGCCTGCAGCGGATTCGCTTCTCGATGACGTACATCAATGCTACGGCGCATGAGTTGCAGAGTGTAGATCGATTCGTCGCGCAAGAGCTTTGCGACCAGGGTACTCACCGAACAACTCACCATCAGTGGCAAAATAATGTGGTAGTCGGTGCTCAGCTCAAACAGCAGCAAGAAGGCAGTGATAGGGCAATGGACCACCCCCGCTAAGAAGGCGGCCATACCAACCAATGCATACCCGCCACTTGGTCCCGCTACGGTAGGAAAAACTGCACCGACGCCGATTCCCCACAGTCCGCCCATCACTGCACCCAGGTAGAGTGACGGTAAAAATAAGCTGCCCGCACCGCCAGACGCCAAGGTCAGGCTCGTCGCTCCCATCTTGATAGGCAAGAGCAGGAGCAGCCATGCCCATGGGATACTCCCACGTAAAATCTCGTCCATCGTCGCGTAGCCGATGCCATACACATTGGGCACGAACAAGACGATCCCACCAAGAATCAAGCCGCCGAGGGCTGGTCGCAGCAGGCGAGGAATAGGCACATGAGAAAAGAGGCGTTCGAAGGATTCCAAGACAAACATAAATGTGACGCCAGCAATTCCACAGGCAATGCCGAGCAGGAGGTAGAAGCCGAGTTCCCACGCACTCACGAGCGTATAGGCAGGAATCATGAAGGCCGGATGATCGCCAAAATAGAGACGGCTTGCCACAGTGGCGACGACTGAGGACAACATCACCGGACCAAAGGCAGGCATGGCAAAATTGCCCATAATGACTTCGAGGGCAAAGAACGCGCCAGCAATTGGCGCATTAAAGACTGCCGCAATACCACCGGCAACACCACAACCAGTGAGTATTGGTAACCGACTAGGCGGAACGCGCAGGAGTTGTCCGAGCAACGATCCCAAAGATGCGCCGATATGGACGATGGGCCCTTCCCGGCCAACCGAGCCACCCGTGCCGATGGTTAACGCCGACGTCAGCGCCATAACCATCGCGCCTTGCGGACGTAGTTTCCCGCTTTTTAGGGCAACGGATTCCATGACCTCGGGGACGCCATGCCCACGCTCTCCGTGGGCTAAAAAGACGATACAGGCCACGAGGAGACCGCCCAGCGCCGGGAGGAGCAGAATGTGATACCAGGCGAGATATGGGAGGACATGCAACGGCAGGTCGGTCGATCCAATGGCCACCCACTGGACCGCATTGATCATTTCCGCAAAGACAATGGCCCCACCGCCCGTCACCAGTCCTACGGCACCCGCCAGGAACACGAGTGAGAAGGGTTGGACTTGCTCGGACTGGCTACGGATACGTACAAAGAGTTTATGGATAAGGGAAGTCACGGGTTATAGTATTCCTCGTGGTGGCGCAAAAGAATTGGCCACTACATATAGTAATCAAAGTCCCGTTCGCTCCGCACCCGACGGCGTAAGCGAAAAATATGCGCCGGCACTGATTGAGGGTTGAGTTCAACATAGTTGCGCGTCCCATGCCACAAATACCGCGCATCGCTCAGCAGATCATGGACCTGATAAGGTTGCTGTGGATCAAGCCCCAGTTCCTCTAGAGACAGCGTTAGCCAACCGCCGTGGGTGTGGTGCGGATCGAGATTCACCACCACTACGATCACGTTCGTCTGATCCCCTGTCGTCTTGCTGTAGCAGATGAGTTGTTCGTTATCGACGTCGTGGAAGCGCAGATTGTGATTACTCTGCAGCGCAAGATTCTCACGTCGAATGCGGTTCACACGCGCGATGAATTCCTGCAGACTCGCGGGGTTGGTAATATCCCACTGGCGGATCTCATATTTTTCCGAATCGAGATATTCCTCACTCCCATACTCCCGTGGGCGATTCTCGCACAGCTCAAAGGCCGGACCGTAAATGCCGTAGTTGGCGCTGAGGGTCGCGGCCAAGGCCAGGCGAATCATGAACGCTGGACGACCGCCAAGTTGGAGATATTCAGTCAAAATATCGGGAGTGTTCGGCCAGAAATTCGGACGAAAGAAGTCTTGCGCGTCGCTGGTCGTCAACTCCGTAAGATATTGCGTCAATTCCGGTTTGGTATTGCGCCAGGCGAAGTAGGTATACGATTGCGTGAACCCCAGCTTGGCGAGTCGATACGTCACCTTGGGGCGAGTGAACGCCTCGGCGAGAAAAATCACCTCTGGATAGTCACGCGTGACCTCGGCAATCACCCACTGCCAAAAGGCAAACGGCTTCGTATGTGGATTATCAACACGAAAGATACGCACGCCTTGCTCGATCCAAAAAAGCAATACGCTCCGCAGTTCTTCCCACAGCGATTGCCAGTGTTCGGTTTCAAAGTCGAACGGATAAATATCCTGGTATTTCTTCGGGGGATTTTCCGCGTATTGAATGCTGCCGTCGGGACGATGGCGGAACCACTCTGGATGTTCCTTGACGTAGGGATGGTCGGGCGTGCATTGAAAGGCGATGTCCAACGCAATCTCCAGCCCCTGCTCCTGAGCCTTTATCACTAATTGGCGAAAATCATCGAGTGTCCCCAATTGCGGATGAATCGCTTTATGCCCGCCTTCGGGGCCGCCGATTGCCCAGGGACTGCCAGGATCGTCTGGTCCTGCAACCAGCGCATTATTCTTGCCTTTGCGAAAGGTCGTGCCAATCGGATGAATCGGCGGCAGATAGAGCACGTCGAACCCCATCGCGGCGATGTCGCGCAGTTGCGCCGCACAGTCTTGGAATGTACCGTGCACTCCCGCAGACCGGACGCAGGAGCGCGGAAACAGCTCGTACCAGGTACTGAAACGGGCTTTGGTGCGGTCCACCCACACTCCGAGTTCTTTTTCATAGCGCACCGCCAGCGTCCGGTCAGGATAGCGATCGATCAGAGCGGCAAATTCGGCACTCAAGACCAGTTGGGTGCGCGCACGTACTAGGGTAGCGTCTTTTCGTCGGAGGAGCGTGCCCCACTCGCGCAACTGTTTCGCATCCGCACCACGTGCACGACGACTCGCTTCAGTGATGAGCTCGGCACCGATCTGGAATTCGACACTCACATCCTGTTCAGCCTGTACCCGCTTGGCGAAATCGCGTCGCCACGAGATACATCGATCCACCCAGGCTTCTACAGCGTAGGAATAGCGACCAAGTCGTTCTGCCGAAAACTGCGCCTGCCAGCGATCATTGACGAGAGGCTGCAACGGCGTCGTCTGCCACGATTTCTCGTCTTGGTGGCGATGAAGCAGACAGGCGACAACCGCGTCGTGTCCATCAGTGAAAATGTCGGCTTCGATGATCACTTGATCACCGAGAGTGCGCTTGACTGGGAATAACCCACCATCGATTTGCGGATACACCCCAGCGATAACAACTCGTGCGCGGCCTTCCTGACCGTTCATGACGACACCTCCAGTGCACTCGCCGTGTGCTTGAAACATATGATAGCCAACGGGGGTAACGTCAGATTCAGTGAGTGAAAATGACCATGCTGGGAGACCGGGCTGGTATTCATACCGCCCAGATTGCCTTGGCGGCTGCCTCCGTACAGCTCCGCATCGCTGTTTAGCACTTCTTGCCAGAACCCTGCCCGTGGAACTCCGACGCGATAGTTGTGACGCACGATCGGCGTAAAATTGCACACGACGAGTAATGCATCTGTCGTCGTACGCCCCTTACGAAGAAAACTTAACACACAATTGTCGTCGTCATTACAGTCGACCCACTCGAACCCCCGTTTGTCACAATCATACTCGTACAGCGCTGGTTCCGAACGGTAGAACCGGTTGAGGTCTTCGACCCACCGTTGGATGCCTTTGTGCGCATCATACTCCAGGAGGTTCCAATCTAAGCTGGTCTCGTGGTACCACTCGTTCCACGCGCCTAGCTCACCCCATAAACAACAACTTCTTACCCGGTTGGGTGTACATGTAGCCAAACAATAACCGCAAATTAGCTGCCTTCTGCCAATCATCCCCCGCCATCTTGCGCAGCAACGACCCCTTACCATGCACAACTTCATCGTGGGACAGAGGTAACACGAAGTTCTCCGTCGCAGCATAGAGTTGGCGAAACGTCAGTTCGTTCTGGTGATGCCTGCGGTGAATCGGATCACGCGAGAAATACTCCAGCGTGTCATGCATCCAGCCCATGTCCCACTTGAAGCCAAAGCCCAACCCACCCACGTAGAGTGGACGCGAGACCATCGGCCAAGCAGTCGATTCTTCGGCGATGGTCTGTATCTCGGGGTAATGTTTGTACACTTCCTCATTAAAGCGCCGCAGCAACGAGATAGCCTCGAGATTCTCGCGCCCCCCATATTCATTGGGAATCCACTCCTCCTCTTTACGCGAATAGTCGAGGTACAGCATTGAAGCGACGGCATCAATGCGCAGCCCGTCAATATGGTATTTATCCAACCAGAACAGCGCGTTACTCATCAAAAAACTGCGCACTTCATTGCGACCGTAATTAAAAATGAAACTGTCCCAATCCTGATGAACCCCTTTGCGAGGATCAGAGTGCTCATACAGGTGGGTGCCATCAAAGTAGCCCAGACCGTGCTCATCTTTGGGGAAATGGGCGGGTACCCAATCGAGGATCACACCGACACCATGTTGGTGTAAACAATCGATGAGGTACATCAAATCCTGCGGTGTGCCGAAGCGACTGGTCGGAGCAAAGTAGCCGGTCACTTCGTAGCCCCACGAGCCATAAAAGGGATGTTCCATGACCGGAAGAAATTCCACGTGGGTAAAGCCCATTTGCTGTACATAGGCGGGCAACATGCGCGCCAATTCACGGTACGTGAGAGGCCGATTTTCTTCTTCAGGTACGCGCCGCCAGGAGCCAAGATGGATCTCGTAAATCGACATAGGGGCATCTAGGGTCTGACGTTTCCCACGGATCGCCATCCACTCATGATCGCCCCACTGGTAGTGTAAATCCCACACGATGGAACCGGTTTTGGGAGGCGTCTCCGTATGAAACGCGTACGGATCGGCTTTATCTACACGGTAGCTATTGTGACGCGACACGATGTGATACTTGTACATCGTCCCCACCTGTACTCCTGCAAAGAACCGCCCCCAGATACCAGACTGCCCCTGTGGATACAGGACATGGCTCGTCTTATCCCAATTATTGAACTCCCCGATAACCGAGACCTGCTCGGCATTCGGCGCCCACACCGCAAAATGGACGCCATCCGTGTCTCCCTGCCGAATGGGGTGTGCTCCTAACCGCTCATACACGCGTACGTGACTCCCCTCGTTGAACAAGAACAGGTCTTGCTCTCCTAAGAACGCGGAAGGGTGCGCAGAAATCGGGGTCGTCTCTTCCCCAGTTGTCACAACTGGGGTCACTTCCACTGACGTCATGTCTGGTCCTTTCGTTATGCGGTATTTAACGGCGACCTTCTTTGTCGTCTTGATGGATGGTCCTTGCATTCTTCGCTTTTTAGCGGGGACCTTCTGTGTCGTCGTTTTGGGTGGTTCGGCTTTTTTCCGGGGCATGGTGACCTACCCTTTCTTTTCGATAGAGATGCGGCCGCTCACGGCACGGGCATCACCTGCAGATGAGCTGGGCAGATGTGAGAGCGACTAAAAGTTTCCCCACAGCGATTCACGCTGTCGCCTCTATAAGTTGCACGATGCCGCGCAACGGGATGCGCACCCAATCTGGTCGGTTGTTAAGTTCATAACTCAGTTCATAGATGGCTTTCTCCAAAACGAATGCGTCCAACAACGTTTGCAAGTCCGTCCGATTACGGGGAATGAACGTATGTTGTCCTGCTTTGTCGAAATAGGCTTTCGCAAACGTCGCGGACACCCACACCCGCCAGAACTGCAACCAGGCTTCCAGCGATACAGCGGCTCCGGCATGGGAATTCCGCAGGCCTTTATTGACTTGATCAAAGAGCGCCGCATAGGCAGCGTAGTGGAACGAGCGTAGCATGCCGGCGACATCACGCAGCGGCGAGCGCTTCATGCGTCGTTCGCTCAGGGGACGGGCTGGTTCCCCTTCAAAGTCGATAATGACGAAATCCTTGCCGGTGTACAGCACCTGTCCCAAATGGAAGTCCCCGTGGTAGCGTGTCCGCATTGCCGCCATCTTATGATGTAACAAGCTGTGGAAACGCTGGAAGATTTCCTCTTCACGTTGCAGCACCTGACGCGCTTCGTTTGCCATGGTCTCAGGCAGATGTATGAGTCGCTGGCGCAGCAACTGCAACGATTGGACCGCCAAGCTGCGCATCGACTGATAGATAGAGCGCTGATAGAGGGTGGAGAACGGTTCAGGGGCAAACAGTGGATCCGTAGGCTCTGACGCCAGGGCGATATGCATGTCCGCACAGCGCTCACCCAGAAGTCGTGCTGACTCCAAGTATGGACCGATCATCTCTCGTACCAGAGCGGGTGGTTCTTCTTCCATTAGGGTCAGTATATGCGAGCGCGGAACGGAGGGCTGGGTAGTCGGCGGTTGCGCAAGCGCAGTTTCGCAATAGCGACCGAGAGTGTCCAATGTGTAGCGCCAAGCATCACCTTGATTTGGGGCGAAGCCGTGCAATATCGCGACGGTCCGCACTTCACCCTGACGCGGTCGATATTCCAACGCTCCGGCCAGGGGAGCCGTATGCGGGAATGCGGCCTTCTCAGTCAAGAACCGGCTCAGCTCGAGGTCGGGATTAATTCCTTCGTCCACATGGCGGAACATTTTGAGGATCAGTTGTTCACCGTAGACGATAGATGTGTTACTTTGCTCCGCTTTCAGCAGTGAGGCAGGCAGCATCAAATCGAGCGGCCCTCGCACTCGTCGTAATGCCCGGGCCGGTACACCTACGAGTTCGCCGAACGTCCCCTTGAAACGGCGCCGACGAACAACCGCATCTAGCAACGCCTGACAGAAGTCATTCTCCCATAAGGCCTCGTACAGCACCCCGTCACCTTCCTCCGCCTGGAGCGGAAAGACGATCGCCTGCGGCAGCTCCCGCTGCACACGGAGCGCTTCGTCGCCAATGGCAATCGCTAACGGCAGAACGTACGCTTCCGGATCTCCTTCGGTATAACTAACGGAGAGGGAAATTAAGTAGGCGATAGTCGAGCCAAAAGGAAAGCGGATTAGCTCTGGGATGACCGTAGAACGAATGGTTCGCGCTTTGCCACTGAACCAACGACGGCCTTTGACGTACGAGGCAAGCAAGGGCGTGAGGGTATCGCGGTAGGCTGGCTGAAAGAGCTGCTCACACGAACCATTGACTTGAAGCGGCGGCACAGCCGCTGCCGAAGCGGACACCGCAACCTCGGTTGCGGGCCGAGCTTCTAACGTAAACCAAAAAAATGAGTGTGGGCCGAGCGTCAGGAGATACGGAAGGTCGCCGATGTGGGGAAAGACCACGCGTCCAAACATCTCGACAGGTTGAATACCCTTGAACGCAGAAAGGTCGAGTTCCACATACTGCACAAAGCGTGACAAATTGGCGACCACAAGAATGCACTCGTCCTGATAACGCCGCAAGAAGGTGAGAATCTTGCCATTTTCCGGGTGCAGAAATTCGAGCGTCCCACGCCCAAACGCTTTGTAGCGTTTGCGCAGGGCAATGATCCGCCGCATCCACCACAGCAACGAATGCGGGTTTTGCTGTTGCGCATCCACATTGATCGCTTCGTAATGGTATTCCGGGTCGATGGTGATCGGCAAATAGAGTTTCTGGGGATTCGCACGCGAGAAACCGGCGTTACGATCAGCGCTCCATTGCATCGGCGTGCGCACCCCATTGCGATCCCCGAGGTAGACGTTATCTCCCATGCCGATCTCATCACCGTAATAGAGCACCGGCGACCCTGGCAACGAAAACAGTAAGCCGTTCATCAACTCGATGCGGCGGCGATGATTGCCCAACAGCGGCGCGAGACGCCGGCGGATGCCGAGATTGATCCGCGCTTGCGGGTCCTGGGCATAGACCCGATACATATAATCGCGCTCTTCGTCGGTGACCATCTCCAGCGTCAGTTCGTCATGATTGCGCAGGAAGATCCCCCACTGACAGTTGTCGGGAATCTGCGGCGTTTGCTGCAAAATATCGATGATAGGAAAGCGGTTTTCGGTATGAATGGCCATGAACAGCCGTGGCATGAGCGGGAAATGGAAATTCATGTGACATTCATCGCCATTGCCGAAGTATGCCGCAGCGTCTTCAGGCCATTGATTTGCCTCGGCGAGGAAGAGGCGATTTGTGTATTTGCGGTCGACATGACGACGCAGCTCTTTCAGAAACGTGTGGGTCTCAGGGAGATTTTCACAGTTTGTGCCGTCGCGCTCGTACAGATACGGAACGGCGTCTAAACGCAAGCCATCAACGCCGAGGTCAAACCAAAAGTCGACGACCTGCATAATGGCCTTACGAACCGCGGGACTGTCATAGTTGAGATCCGGCTGATGTGAGTAAAAGCGATGCCAATAGTGCGCTTTGGCCACCGGATCCCATGTCCAGTTGGACGCCTCGAAGTCCTTAAAAATAATCCGCGCGTCCGGATATTTTTCCAGCGTGTCGCTCCACACATAGAAATTACGCCAGGTACTGTCCGGTTTTGCGCGTCGAGCACGTTGGAACCACGAGTGCTGATCTGAGGTGTGATTCAGCGCAAGCTCGGTAATGACGCGCAGGCCACGACGATGGGCTTCGCGCAGAAACTCCTGGAAATCGTTGAGGGAGCCATACAAGGGGTGTACGTCCGTATAATCTGCCATGTCATAGCCATCATCGCGCAACGGGGAAGGACAAAACGGCAACAACCACAACGTTGTCACTCCTAGTTCCTGCAGGTAGTCGAGCTTAAGCGTTAATCCACGAAAGTCGCCAACGCCGTCGTCGACGCTGTCATAAAAAGACCGCACGTGCAGTTCATAAATGATGGCGTCTTTGTACCACAACGGATTATCGTCGAGCTGTGCCTGGTTTCGTTTCTTCACTCCCATGCGACCTCCACTCCCTATGTTGCCGTAATGTCGTTATTCCGCTGTCGTGTCAGCCGTCGTCAACAGTGCCGCCGGAAAGTTGGCCAAAACCTCCCCCATCGACAACCGCAGGCCATCATTTGTAGATACCGCTTGTACTGTTTCCCCAGTCAACACATTCTGATAGCTGCGACTCTGCCAACCAGGCGGGATGAGCACCCACGAATCGGACCACACCGCGGAACCAATGGGCAGGGTCGTTGCGTCAGGAACCACCTGGGCGAGTAGACGCGGCGCCACGACGAGGGCCGCACGGCTTCCATGCCGCCGCGCAAACGCGCAAAGGTGTCGTTCTTGCGGACCAGTCACTGTCAGCGGTACATACTCGCCACGAAGAAACAGATCCGGGTGCTCCCGTCGATACGTCAAGGCGCGGTGCGTGAGATAGAGCTTCACCCATCCGTCCTCTCGGTGGTCCAGGAGTTCACGGGCAAGAGCGCGGAGATCTGGGTCAGCGGCTGCGATCCGCTCTTGCAACGCCTGTAACACCCGGCAACGCAGGTCATAATCGACCGGGCGACGATTATCGGGATCGACCAGACTAAAATCCCACAGCTTGGTTCCTTGATAGATGTCCGGGACGCCCGGCGCCGTCAGCTTGATCAGCGTCTGTGACAAAGAGTTATACATACCGTATTGAGCAATCTTGACGCGAAAGCGTTGGAAGTCATCTCGGGCGAGAAAATCATCGAGTACGCGGTTGACAAACGCCTGTGACGCCTCGTCATACGATTGATTGGGATTGATCCAACTCGTGTGGACTTTCGCCTCTTTCGCAGCTTTTCGTAGGTAGTCCACAATGCGCTGTTTGAACGTCGCGTAGTCGTCCGCACTCATGGAGGCCAGCGGCCAGGCGCCGAGGACGGTTTGATATAACAGATACTCGTCATTACGGTCCGGCACTAATTGACCATCCACCACGGTTTTCCATTTGCGATGCTGCCGGCCCCAGCGGATTACGAGTGTCCGCCACTCGCGCGGCACCTCGGACAACACATTAACCCGCGCACGGACATCTTCACTGCGTTTGGTGTCGTGTGTCGAAGTGGCCAACATTGCTGACGGCCAGTGCTGTCGCCGCTCTTGGTTCTGCTGGTGAAAGGCGGCAAGCGACGTCCCAAACTGCCCAGGTGATCCCCCAACCTCGTTGAGCGAGACGAGCCGGTGGTAGCGGTAAAAGGCAGTATCCTCAACGCCTTTCGCTGTGACTGGTGACGTACACTGTTGAAACTTTAAGACAAACGCATGCTGCGCCTCACGATCCGCCGCACTGGCTGAGTCAGGATATCGCAGGAGCAAGATGTCTCGGAGATAATGAAAGACGGTGATGTCCGTCGCTGGATTTTTACGCGTGGCGCGCCCCACCGCGGTGTCAATGATCGCGTGGTCACGTTCTGTCACTCCGTCCCCATTGATGTAAGTCCGATAGACTGGGAAGCACGCAATCACCTCTCGGATGGCATGCGTCAGACTATTCAAGGTAAAGTCTCGCGCATGGCGGTCACGCTCTGACAGCCGATTGAGCTGGTGTCCGAGCACGTTGATTTCGCTGGACAACGACACCTGCATGATGAGCTGCTTGCACTCATAAACAAGATCGGAGAAATCTGGATGCGTTCTCGTGAAGCGTGCATAGAGGTCGGTCAACGCTCGCTCGTTGTCCTGATCGACAAAGAGGCCGTTGAGCGCGGCGAGAAAATCGTATCCCGTTGAGCCGTGCATCGGCCAATGCTCCGAGAGGGTCTCTCCTTCGCTCAGGATCTTCTCTACCACCATGTAGCAGGGCGGCGCGCTGGACTGCGGAGCAGACTCGATCTGGTATTGCGAGGCCACTCGGTCAGCAGGTGACAGCGGTGAGGGAACGTCTGGCGTGGTTCCGCATTGCACCGCCAGCGTCACTGCCTGTTGCAAACGTCGCAGATAGCCAACCGGGTCATACAATCCGTCCACATAGTCGATGCGGAGCCCTGTCACTTTTTGTGTAGCGATGAGCCGGAGCACCAATTGATGCGTCGCGGTGAATACCAACGGGTCTTCCGTGCGAATCGCCGCCAGCTCGTTAATATCGAAGAAGCGTCGATAATTGATTTCCTCAGCCGCGACCCGCCAGTACGCCAGTCGATACGCCTGGTCCGCGAGCAATGTGTCAAGGAGATCGAAACTGCGTGGATCACCTTTGACGCCGTTAAAGAAGCGGACGTTGTCTTCAACAAAAGCCCGGATCGCGTGATTCGCGTTCATCAAAGTTGCAAGCCGCTTCTTGATGATCTCCTTCTCACGATTGCGCTCGATCACTTTGTCGCGACCAGTCTCGGCTCGCAGCGGCAGATGTCCCAGCGCCGTGATGATACTGCGATACTCCAACAGCTCGGCATGCTCACCGCCCAGCGCCTGCTCCAAATCACCTAGACGGTGAAAAAGGATGGCAACAGAGGGACGAGGCGCGATCGGCAGACGATGATCGTAATAGGAGAGAAAGAACGCGCCGTCTTCATAGCTGAGGATCAATTCCTGGTTTTCCAGCACATAACCGTACTGGTCCCCGAGGATCGGCAAGAGCACCTTGTTCGCCAATTCATCCTTGACCGGCGTCCAATCGATGTCAAAACAGGAGGCATAGAGTGAACTCGGGCCGTTTTCTAATACATCCGTCCACCAGGCATTTTTGCTTTTCGCGATCCCCATGTGATTCGGCACGATATCGAGCAGTTGACCTATGCTGTGGCGGTGCAGCGCGTGAGTGAACGCGTCGTAGGCAGGTTCACCGCCGAGTTCGAGATTGAGTGCATTGTGATCAATGACGTCATAACCGTGCGGGCTGCCGACACCTGCCTGGAAATACGGCGAGGCATAACAATCGCTTATTCCTAAGGCGTACAGATAGGGGACCTGCTGCGCAGCATCGGCAAAAGTGAAGGCTGGTGAGAACTGTAACCGATACGTTGCCCGCGGAAGGCGGGCAACGTGGCTCTTCTCACCAGATGTTTGTTCGTGTATCACGTGCGACATAGTTCACTCTTCCCGTCTTCGCCTACGGCATCCGGGTCACGCCAGTAGATCGCAAAGGCAAACGGCGTGAACGTCATCTGCCGCGAGATGGTCCCGTCGAGAACAGTGGGTAATCCCAGCACCCCGGCCGCCCCTCCATAGATATTGGCCGATGCGTCGAGCGTTTTGAGCCAATGTCCGGTCGGGAGTGACACGAGGGCAGATGTCGTTTCAGAGGTAAAGGACGCGACGATCAAGAGGTCATCCGCTCCAGGTTGCCAGCGGCGCATGAGGAGGACGGGACTGTCAGGAACTACCGTCACCTCAAGACACTCCTTGTCATAGTTCTGCAACGCCGGAGAGCGTTTGCGCATGGCAATGAGGGCGCGATAGAAACGCAGCAATGTACAGTGCTGGCCCTGCTCCCGTAAACCGAGGTCGAGACGCGACTGCCCGAACGTCAGTGAATCTTGGGGATCAGGAATCTCTTCGGCCCACGCAAAGCGAGCAAACTCCCGGTGCCGTCCGTCACGCACGGCCTGAGCCAAAGCGGGGTCGGTATGGCTGGTGAAATAGAGAAACGGCGCCGGTTCTCCATACTCCTCGCCCATAAAGAGCAGAGGAATGTTCGGTGCGCACAAGACGAGCCCCGCCGCGAGTTTCAAAGCAGGGAACGGGACTAACGTGCTTAAACGTTCTCCGTGTGCGCGGTTGCCAATCTGGTCGTGATTTTGGCTGCAAATCACAAAGCGTTTACCAGTGACATGTCGACTCGGCGTGCCGTGTGATCGCTGCCGATACTGCGAGCGTTGTCCTTGATAGACGAACCCATCCGTCAGCGCCGTACGTAGATCCGCTAGAGTCCCAAAGTCCTGGTAATAGCCGGTGCGTTCTCCCGTCAGCAGCACATGCAGTGAATGGTGGAAGTCGTCGCTCCATTGCGCGTCATGCCCCCACCCACCTTCGTCTCGACGAGTAATGACCCGATTATCGTTCACATCACTTTCAGCAATCACGAGGATCGTGCGCCCAAGGGCAGTCGCCTCAGCATGGACGGCCTCATCTAATTCCTGCAGAACGTGGCGTGGGCTTGCATCGAAAATGCCGTGAATCGCATCCAGACGCAATGCGTCGATATGATATTCCGTCACCCAATAGAGTGCGTTGTCAATAAAATAGCGGCGCACCTCGGCGCTGTCGTCGCCGTCAAAATTGACCGCTTGTCCCCAGGGGGTCTGATAACGATCTGTGAAATAGGGACCATACTCACTGAGATAATTTCCCTCGGGACCCAAGTGGTTGTAGACCACATCTAATACCACTGCCAAACCCTTTTCGTGGCACGCATTGACCAGCGTTTTAAGCCCCAGCGGACCACCATACGCCGTATGCGGTGCATAGGGATGCACCCCGTCATACCCCCAGTTGCGCGCGCCCGGAAATTCCGCCACCGGCATCAGTTCAATAGCAGTGATCCCGAGCTCATCCTTCAGATAGTCGAGATACGGCACGACCGCCAAGAATGTCCCACTCGCCGTAAAGGTCCCACAATGCAGTTCATACAGAATAAGATCTTGTAGCGCCCTCCCCTGCCACTCGCTATCAGTCCACAGAAAATCAGTCGGCTCGACGATCGCGGACGGCCCATGCACCCCCTCGGGTTGCGACCGCGATACCGGGTCAGGGCGTAGACGTTCGTGATCAAGTCGATAGTAATAGTGACTGCCCGATGGGAGGCCGCGGACAATGACAGAGTACACACCATTGTCCTGGCGCTCCATTGGGACACTCCAGGCAGGCGCAACGCTTTGGAGGGTAAGATTGTGGATCCCCGGCGCCCAGACACTGAACTTCACACTACCGTCCGGAAGTCGTCGTGCTCCGCGTTCGAGTTGCCAGGCCATGGTATCCTCCCCCGTCGTAAATTTGCCCACACCGCCACATTGACAGTCAGGACAAGACACTATATACGTCATTTATGACGTTAAAGTCAATATTGACGCATATGAGACAAGAAAGGAACTTGGCATGAAAAGTGCCACATCAGAAGATTCTCCCGCGGGGCAGAAACCTGTCCCCTTGTCTCTTGAAACGCAGGTGCCACGTCTCTCGCGCCGTGAGCGGCGGAAGCAGGCAACACGCGAAGCGTTACTCAACGCCGCACAGGAAGTGATTGCCGTCAAAGGGGTCTATCTCGCAGTGATTGAAGAAATCACCGAGCGCGCCGATGTCGCCAAGGGGCTCTTTTACCAATACTTTCAAGATCGTGACGACCTCCTGCACGTGCTACTCAATCGCCGCCTCGAAGAATTGCGCACGGCCATCGGCGCAACCACGGTTATCCCGCGTGGGTTTGCCGAGCGCGCGCAGGTGCTCACGCGCTATCATCTTGAGTACTTCCTCGCACACGAAGGCTTTCTGCTTTTTCTCCATCAGATTCGCGGCCTGATTAAAATGAAAGGGGACGAGACCCCGGCGGTCCGCGATACCTACCGGCAGTACCTCACATTCTTGGCCGCGTGGCTCCACCCCACCGGCAGTAAAAGCCGCACCAGTAGTAAGGCGCAGGAAGACTCCGCGTGTGCGTTACTCGGCTTTCTCACGGGCTACCTTTCTCACCAAGCGATCCTTGCTCCGCTGTCGTCGCTCGTGCGTGACAAGGCGCGGATAGAAGCGGCACTGACCGCTGCCTGTGTGACATTTTGCCAACCATAAGCGACAACAGGCAGTCGTGAACGGAGATAGGCATCAATGCCGTGGGTGATATTTCTTCTCAGCGCATCCGCCATCATTGTCGCAGGGGTAAAACTTGCGCAGTATGGAGATCAGATAGCTGAGTATTCTGGACTCGGGTGGTTGTGGATCGGGGTCGTCCTCATTGCTAGGGCCACTTCGCTTCCGGAAATTTTCACGGACATTAATGCGGCCCGTATCGGCGCACCGGATCTGGCCGTTGGCGATTTGTTCGGTAGTAATATGGCCAACATGCTCATTCTGGGGTTAGTGGACCTCTGCTATCGGCAGAAGTGAGTATGGCAACACGCCGCCTATGAGCATATGCTGAGCGCCGCCTTGGCAACTGCGCTGACGGGCCTCGCCGCGCTCTTCATGCTGCTCAAAACCGACCTCGTCCTGTGGAACGTCGGACTGGATAGTGCCCTGATCTTCCTGCTCTTATGCTAGGCATGCGGGTGGTCTATCGTCAGGAAGACCTGCGACGACGGCAAAAAGCGCTGGAACGCGTCGTGGAAGCAACCACCGAAGAGACGTTGACAAGGACTCCTGAACGCACCGCCGCCCTGCGCCGGGCGAGTATCAGTTTTGCCCTCGTTGCGCTCATTATCGTTATTGCTGCGCCGTTCCTGGCATCCTCGGCGAAAGACATTGCGGAACGCACGGGTATGGGGACAACGTTTGTCGGCTCGTCGCTGGTGGCGGTGACCACGTCGTTGCCGGAATTAGTGACCGCTGTGGCTGCCGTGCGGCTGGGGGCATTTGACTTGGCGGTAGGGAATCTGTTTGGCAGTAACGCCTTCAACATGAGTATCTTGTTCGTGACGGACATTGCCTACCGTCCCGGACCTCTGTTGAGTCTCGTGAGCACCACACACCTAGTGACAGCACTGCTCAGTATCTTGCTCATGTGCATTGGCATGATGGGGATCATCTATCGCGCCGAAAAACGGCTGATGCTTGTCGAGCCTGACAGTGTGCTGATGATAGTCGGTTATGCGCTGGGCATGTGGACGGTGTTTCGCCTAGGCCCCTGAGCAGTGATTGAGGCATGCGTAGTGGTCTTCCTGGCCCTGCTTCAGGGAAAATCACTTGCGTCACCCATCATCATCACTCTCCAACCACAACCAGTAACTGCCGTATGCTCGCTCGCGCACCGATATCCTCGTTGCTGCCAGTGGGCCTTTCCTATCGTTGCGAAAGGGCTCCGAGGGCTAGCGAGAGGGACGCTGAGATGCGAAGCAACAGGAGTGACCTTTTGTGGTCGCGTTGACAGCAGCAATTCCCGGAAGGGCTTGAAGCCCAGGAACGAGGCCAAGCGCACAGGTGGCTTTTCGTAAACTCGCATGCCACACTGCCCCTGTGACGGACAGG
>JAYVFX010000193.1:0-3920 GCA_043772795.1 Deltaproteobacteria bacterium | reverse complement strand
TCCTTCAGTGATTTTAGGAGGAGACTCCGTCTCATTGCGAGAGCTAGCAATTGGCTGCCGAACGCCCTCGCTCACCGCGAGTCTTCTAACTGTGGTTCGGCTTCAGCTAGAACCGCCCCCGAGCAGCGGGCACGGACAGCGATTCGTTAGGCAGCGGAACCTCGATTAGTGAGCAACTGTACTCTTTTGCTAACCCTGCGGTACCGATAATTCAAGACTGGTCCCATTATCATAAACCATAAGTGGTTGATTCTGATTGATCACCGTTTGTTTCGCGGATGGCTATCCCCGCCTCTGTGCGCTACATCCGTCTGGCCTCTTGACAGATGAGGCCTGATTGGGAATTAGGCGGGTAGCCTATGCTGCAACACGGGTAGCTACACTAGGAGATCGCCTTTTTTCTAAGAGATGTAAGCAAAGCGAGCGCATGATCTCCAATTCATGATAAAACTCACGTTGTGCTTCCTCCGCAGGTAAACTCTCAAAGAGGTCTGGTAACTGCACCCCATGACTCATGATCGTGTGAGCGGCCTTCTGGCGGAAATGTTTCTGGACGTAGAGACAGTTCTCCGCATGATAGAATCGTTCCACCGCCTCCGTTGGACTTACGACTCCACTCGCCAAGGACTGGACTAATCCCAAATTCAACAAGGCAAAAAGTTCTTGCTGTTGGGCAATGGCTCCCTTGGTTGCTGAAAGAATGATGCGAGAGGACTGCTGTTGTTTCATAAGGTTACCGTGAAGAGAAGAATTTGACCCCGGCGACATGACCGGAGGAGTGTTCAAAATAATGGACTTCACTACTATTCCCTTGTTTGATGACCTTTTGCCACCGACCAGGGCGTAATCGCCGCAACTCGCGAAGCACCGCACGGTTCCGGACTGGATACTTGAGCGTGCCGCCATGCACGGGTCTCCAGCCCTGCGGCACAGAGCCGGACGCGTGGACGTCTGGATAGAGATGAAGCGACATTCATAACCCTTTACTCGCTGGTTCAATGCTTCGGCGGTTATGATAGCGAATCTTGGAAGCTTGCAACACTGTTGCGGTCAAACACGCCGAACGCCCCCAGTCACCGTTTGCCGCCTCAGCCGAGACTGTTCAGATTCAGCAGAATCCGCCATCGGGCGGCGGGCACGGACAGTGATTCATTAGTGCCCTTCTTCTACGGCATCGACATCGGCCTGGCCGCTGATGCGCCGACGGACGAGTGACCAACTCATGCCGGTGGCAAGTACCAGAGCAATAATGATCAAGCTCACATACGGGATTGTTCGTGGACTGTCTGGAGATATCCACCCCCAACTTGTGAGCAGCCACACCAGCGAGGTACATAACGCCAGAACCAAGACCAGGCCGAGCAGCCCGAGTGACCGCAACGTTGCCCGCAAATAGATGACCCAGCCGATAAGTATGAGCACGCCGACGACAGCCTGCTCCGCACCAAACGCAGGCAGCCTGGCCAGTGCCCAATGATAATACGAAAATCCTTCGGGGTTGTACGTAAAGCCAACCAATACGAGGGCAAAGAGCAAACGCCATAGAAAACTTTTTCCGCTGAATCCCTTGTCCGTCATTCCGAGTCCTTTCTGACCGCCTACTGTGGATGAAGGACAGAGACGAGAATGTCAAGTGAAGAGCCGCGATTGAGGAGCCTGGCAGGAAAATTCAGACCTCGCTTCCCATCTGAGCGACCGTGCTTGCACTGACATTGCCTTTTTTGCCGGCGGACAGTAAAGTATTGCGAAATCAAGTCTTAGGATGCGACATCGTTTCTATAAACCCAAACAGATCGTTGTTTGCCTACCCAAAGAGGTATTGTGGAGAGGTGGCCGAGTGGTCGAAGGCGCTCGCCTGCTAAGCGAGTGTACGGGTAACTCCGTACCGCGGGTTCAAATCCCGCCCTCTCCGTTCTTTTTTACTGGACCCTACTAATCGTAAAATTCTGCAAGTTTTCTTGCCACTGTAGGGTCACACTGCGCCCATTAAACGGCACGATAAAGGCGCCACTCGCGCCGCGCAGAAAATCCGTACCGAAGGTGCTAACCGTCACTGTGGCGCGCCCGAACTCCACTCCATCAGCCAACGCGACAACCTGGTGGAGGCCGTTGCTCAGGTTGTTCCAATTGACGAGGAGGCCAAATCCATTATTGTCGTCACCACATGTGTTACGCGTATCTCCGCGGGGCGAACCATAAAGCGCTTGCAGGACAATACTCCCATCGATCTGTAGCGTGATCTGATTGGCTGTACACACCCAGCCGGAGATGGTGGTAATGCCACTGACCGCGCTGGCAGGTGCTGGGTTTTCCAGCACGCCACGTACAGATGTGATACTGGCAGGATAAATCGAGCGGATACCAGCGAGATCATCTGGTTGGGTGGTGTCGAGGTTACTGACGCGGCTGTTCATAATCGCCGGTACCGTCTGTCCGGTAGCATCTGGATGATCGAGACCCAGGACGTGTCCCAGCTCATGGATGACGACGCGATGAAAGTCATAGACGACAGTACCGGCGCCATTGGTTTGTAATGGACCAGGGTAAGTAACCCAGGTCCGGTTGCTATCAAAGATTGTATCTGTATCAACGAATGCGCCAGTCACTGGATTGATAGAGAAGTAGGTCACAGCAAGTGCACTACCGAACTCGTAACCGGAGGGACCCTTTTGACACAGTTTCGACCGAAAGGCGACGGTATGAAATCTCTCGTTGCCACACACGTCGGCTGATGCTGAGGGGGACTGTATAAGAAAACGAAAGCTTGTGTCCGGGCCTTGCCAACGTGTTGCGGCATCGATAACAGCATCTGTCCAGCACGGACCCCAAAAGGTCAGCGGTGTGGTCGGGCAGCCGACTTGCAGGCTCAGTGTGACTTCACTTTCGGGCCAAATCGTGAATACTCCTTTACTCGCCTCACGAACGAATGCCAGGCTTTCCGAGCACACGGCAAGCACGCCTATGAAACCGGCAAGGAAGAGGACAGAAAGAGTTCGCATGACGTTCGTTCTCTCTAATGGTTTGAGGACTGCAACGTGTGTTGTATCGTCTGCATCAAGCTTGAAAGGGATAATGACGGCTGAGTCGCGGTCTCTGGAGAGCGTTTGATAAGCTTGCCGTCCTCGATCTTGAGGATCGGCACACGAAAATTATCACTCACAGTTTCTACACCTCGCTGTGGATCAGACATGACTCGGAGGGCCCCTTGCCAGATACCCACCAGAGGGCAGAAATCTCGATGATTGCCTGCACAGAACACGACGGCTTTCTCACCTACGCTAAATTGTGGCACACCGGAGATCATCATGACTAAACCGCTTGGCATCTTTCCGCCCAGGAACTCCAACGTAAAGCTGCTGCCGGGAGAGCCTTTGACGATGGTGAGATCTGAGAAGGTCACCAACGTAAGCGGTGCTTTCTTTTCCTCGTCCCATTGCTCACGAATATCGGTCACCGTACCGGCAGCAATGACATCAGCCTGCGTAACGAGATCGGCAAAGGTCAATTCGATTACGCTGGTGGCATGAGCATCATGTGGCCAAGAAAAGAGCAAAGTCAAAAGCACAATGTGAATCCTTACCATCGCGTTCAGCATAGTGTTCCCTTCTGTTTGGTACGCTGCCATTGTACCGTGTTTACGCCTTACTCCAAAGTTTGCGTGGAACAAATTCTGATGTTTGTGTGCCTCCTGTAGCAGGAGAAGAATGCCTATGGTAACGAGAAGTTATGAATGAACAGGTACCACGACCGGCAGTTGCGCCGCGTGCCAAACAAATTAGTGCCGCCGTGATTGGCAATGCGTTGGAGTGGTATGACTTTATCGTCTATGGCTTTCTGACCGTTATTATCTCCCGCCTCTTTTTTCCTGCTGAGAGCGAATATGCCTCGCTCTTGCTCACGACGGCGATCTTTGGTGTCGG
>JAYVFX010000192.1:0-2052 GCA_043772795.1 Deltaproteobacteria bacterium | reverse complement strand
GAATTGCAACGCACTGGCAGCCGCTGGCAGCGCCTCTTATATCCCCGGCTGCGCAAAGCGCTGGCAGCGCGCAACCTTGTGTTGGCGCGACCTATTCCGTACGACCCGGTTGCTCGCGCGGAAGGACACGAATGGCCACCGCCAATCGAAGCCGAAACCATGATTGGTCTCAAAGGTTTGAACAATCTCCAGTATTGCATCAGTGACGTTTTACAACGTGGCGTTCCAGGCGATTTCATCGAAACTGGTGCGTGGCGTGGTGGTGCTGCTGTGTTCATGCGCGCAATGTTGCAAGCTCATGAAGATACAATGCGTAGCGTCTGGGTGGCCGACTCGTTCCAGGGTCTACCCGAGCCTGAAGCGTTTCGCTCTCGAGGCAACGCGGATGACACCACTGGGTCAGCCCACGAAATGATCGTCGGACTCAACGAAGTGAAAGCGAGCTTCGAGCGGTATGGCTTACTGGATGAGCAGGTCCGTTTCCTGGTCGGCTGGTTCCATGAAACCCTCCCGAGCGCACCGATTGAAGCCTTAGCTATTCTCCGGCTTGACGGGGGCCTATATGAGTCGACGATGGATGGACTGCAACATCTATATCACAAACTGTCAGTTGGCGGCTATACCATCATTAACGATTCCCATGGCACGCGCGACTGCATCATTGCCGTTGATGAATTCCGTGCGGCTCGTAACATTACGGAAGATATGCACCGAGTCAACGGCGAAGCCGTGTTTTGGCAGAAACAGCGATAAGCCCCAATAAAATCTGCGATAAGCTGGCACCAGCGTTCTGTCTGAATGCAACGCTGCTCCCTATCCACCTATCAATTAGAAAGGAAGCACTCCTTGTAGACACACCTATTTGTGCAGATGAAGAACATGACTAACAATAGTACTCTCAATTTGCGGGCTGGGGATTTGGTTGAAGTGCGGAGTGCGAGTGAAATTCTGTCGACTCTTGATGTGAACGGGACATTAGGTGCATTGCCGTTTATGCCGGAGATGCTCCAGTACTGCGGAAAAAGGTTTAGAGTATACAAGTCTGCGCACAAATCCTGCGACACGATTAAGGATTGGATGACAATGCGCGGTATGACGAATGCGGTTCACCTCGAAGGGCTACGGTGCGATGGCGAGGCGCACGGCGGATGTCAGGCGGGATGCCTGTTGTTTTGGAAAGTAGCGTGGCTGAAGTCAGTAAGTGGTCCGGAGCTGACGGCCGATCACCCAGAGACGCCGTTGCAAACTCATCGTGAGGCCCGACCCGTAGCGGCTAGCTGTGATATCGATGCTTTGGCTCGGGCTACGCATACGCCGGTCCTCGCAGGGCAAGACTCAGAGGAAATATTCCGCTGCCAAGCGACGGAGTTGGTCCGGGCAACGGTGCCGTTAAAGAAGTGGAGCCTTCAACCGTATGTGACGGATATCACCTCACGCAACGTACGGCTACGCGATTTTTTCCGCTATTCAATCAATGCCGTGTTTAACGTCGTTATGCGTTTGCCAACGCGTCTGATCGCTTCTCCGTTCCTCAATAAACTTGTCAAGCGAGTAGAGCCCTTCGTTACGGATCTGACAAAGGAGCGAGATATCCAACCGGCAACGAATATAAGTGGATCTACGACCCCGCACAGCTGTGTGAAACCTCGTCAGTCTTCGATGATTTCCACGACCGATGAACATTCCAGGTTTGATTTTCTCCACCCTCTAGTAACCACCGCATGGAGGCAAGCGAAGCGTGTAAATCGCTACCTGTGCAACTATCCGTATATTCCCGGACTTGCGGGGGGTAAGACTCCCACAGAGGTGCTGAACCTTCAACCGGGAGAGTTGGTCCAGGTTCGGTCGAAAGACGAAATCATGCGCACCATCAACGCCCAGCGCCGAAACCGTGGACTCTCGTTCGACGTGGAAATGGAGCCCTATTGTGGACGAACTTTCCGCGTCCTCCGTCGTGTCGACAAAATAATTAACGAAAAGACCGGCACGATAATGCGTATGCCTAACGACTGTATTGTCTTAGAAAGTGTGACCTGCAGTGGGAATCTCAGC
>JAYVFX010000191.1:0-14780 GCA_043772795.1 Deltaproteobacteria bacterium | reverse complement strand
TGGGTGACATGGACAAAGGCGCGTTACGTGGCGATCCCGCTGGTTTCATCGAAGGGGTAAAGGAGAAAAACCGCAAAGGCGTCACCTTGTTCACCATGGTACTGAGTGACATCGCCCAAGATGATTTTCTCGCAACGTTAAAGCTATTTTCTAAAGAAGTCCTGCCTGCGTTCCGGTAGTGCGCGACACGCAGAGGGAAGTTCACAAACTGTCCCTCTGTCTCCCTCTATAAACATCGCGATTTCCTCACTAAAGCCGAAGCTCTCCCCTCCGATCCTCTATAAAGGGAAGCCTCTGCCAGCCTGAATTCCCGCCTAAAAAAATCGCCCTACGAGCCGATAGACACCCTGAATCAGGGATACGACATCCGCTCGACGTTACGGTGAGGAGACATACCATGTCATTAAAAGTGCAGTCAGAAAGAACCGCCAGATCCGATAAAATGGTTTATCAGGAACTCGTGGCCGAGGAGAAGGCCCCTACCATCACTCCTTCTCCTACCCCTGATCCCTCTCAGGAGTCCAAGGAAACGTCGGCCAGTCCTTTCACCCTCGCCAAGGAACAAAAGACGGCGGGCACGGGGGTCTTCGTAGAGAGGCATAACCCGACCGCTGAGTCCACGCAAACCTCCCTGCTCCTTCCCCCAGCTCCGCCAAGTAACGGCAAGAAGGTGAGGATTGGCGAACTTCTGATTCAAGAGGGAGTCGTCACACTGGAACAAGTCGAACAAGCCCTGATGGTACAAAAGACCCGGCATCCCGCTCCTGCTCTTGGCGAAGTATGTGTCGAACTGGGATTTCTCTCACCAGCGACGCTCAATAAAATTCTCAGTAAGCACCATGAGCGTATCCCTCTCGGAGAGATGCTGATCCATCTTGGCCTGGTGAACCAGGACCAGATAAATGCGGCTCTAGAAGCCCAAAAGACGACCAAAAAGAAGCTCGGAACTCTCTTGGTCGAGCAGGGTCATCTCACAACCAATGCCCTTGTGGGCGTATTGTACAAACAATCTCAGATCGCCAAACAGCACCAAGAAAAACGGCAAAGTTTAGCTGCACTCCCTCGCATTAACGCGCAAGAAATGGCTGCTGCCGTTGCTGCTGCTCGCGAACAGCAGCAACCTCTCGGAACGGTGTTAATAGAAAGATTCCGCCTTAGCAAAGAAGAAGCAGGCCAAGCGCTCAGCTCACACTACAAATGTCCGTTCGCTGCGTTTAGTGAAACGGTTATCATTCCGCCGAGTTTGCTGCGCGGGATTAGTACCAAGTATCTCCGCACCCACTACTGGATTCCCTTACGGTCAGACGATAACTGGGTGGAAGTTCTCATCGACGATCCACAATCGTTCTCCAAAATCCAGGATATTAAGCGCACGTTCCCCGGTAAAGAGATCCGCTGTGTCGTGAGCCTTCGGGAAGACATCACCAAGTACATCTCGAAATATGTCACGACACGCAAAGAAAATCTCTCAATAAAACAATTGACGCCGACTAGCTCAGACACAAACGCATTAGCAAGTCCCGATTCACATCTCGCTCCGCCCAGCTTTTGGGAAGGCAAGGGAGACCTTAAGCCGCGAGAAGAAGTCGTCGGCGCTGTCCTCGATGAAATCGAAGAAGCGGGGCTCGATGAGAACGATGGTACAGTCGTACGTCTGGTGAACCAGCTCGTCTCTGACGCCGCCAAGGCCGGGATCTCGGATATTCACATTGAACCGTATGGGCCCAAAAAGGAAACCGTTGTCCGCTTTCGTATGGATGGCGTGTGTTACGAGCACATGCGTATACCAGCAGAGTTTGCTCGCCCGCTCGTGTCCCGACTCAAAGTCCTCAGTCGCCTCGACATTGCCGAGCGACGCAAACCTCAGGACGGCAAGTTCAAATTCCGGCTTTCCGACCGGGACATTGAGTTGCGGGTCGCCACGCTTCCCACGTCGTCTGGGGACGAGGACGCAGTGCTCCGTATTCTTGCCTCCAATGAACCATTACCGCTCTCCAAGCTCAATTTAACACAGCGTAACCAACAAGAGCTCAGTCGAATCCTGGAACAACCGCACGGCCTGATACTCTGCGTTGGACCGACAGGGTCCGGGAAAACGACAACTCTTCATGCGTGCCTCGGCCACATCAACGTTCCTGGTCGGAAAATCTGGACCGCCGAGGACCCAGTGGAAATCACCCAGTCAGGCCTCCGCCAGTTGCAAATACATCCCAAAATAGGGCTCACCTTTGCTACGGCCATGCGCTCCTTCCTACGCGCTGATCCAGACGTGGTCATGATCGGAGAAGTCCGCGATCAAGAAACCGCAGAAACCTGTACTGAAGCTTCTCTGACCGGTCACCTCGTCTTGAGTACATTACACACAAATAGTGCAGCTGAAACTATTACGCGCTTGCTCGACATGGGGCTCGATCCCTTTAGCTTCTCCGATGCCTTGCAAGGTGTCATTGCCCAGCGGCTCGCCCGAACGATTTGTCCGAACTGTAAAGAACGGTACCGTCCGAATAAAGATGAATACGACGCGCTGGCCGTCAACTACGGAGAAGAGGAGTTTAGTCGATTGGGGATCCCCTACGATGAGCGCTTTGTATTGTATCGCGGCAAAGGCTGCGGCAACTGCCGCAATACGGGCTACAAAGGCCGTCTTGGTATACACGAACTGTTAGTCGTCACAGACGAAATCCGCTCTCTGATCCATTCCCGCGGTCAGGTTGCTGGTATTCGCAAAGTCGCTCAAGCACAGGGCATGAGCACATTGATTCAGGACGGCATCCTCAAAGTCTTGCAAGGGCTGACAGATTACACTCAAGTCAAAGCCGTCGCGATGCGGTAAACCTCTTCCCCCTAACCCCCTTCTCCTTGATGGGAGCACAAGAGAGTAAGCCAGTGTCTCTTGACCTCATCCCCCTAGCCCCCTTCTCCCTGATGGGAGAAGGGGGAAGAAACACAACTACGGATTTGTTCGATGAGATATGCCGGAGTGAGTCGTTCATTAGGGATGCGTAGCACCGTAATATCTTCTGCGCGTAAGATAGTATCGCGTTGTTGATCGTAATCCTGCTGTAAATCGTGAACACTCCCGTCAAGCTCAAGAACCAGTCGTTTTTCTGCACAATAGAAGTCTACAATCAGCCCACGAATGACTTATTGACGGCGAAATTTTAATCCTAAGCAACGGCGGTCTCTGAGCAATTCCCATGCCTCCGCTTCGACCTTAGTCGGAAGCTTGCGCATCTGTCGAGCGAAATTCAACTTCTCAGCACTCACTGCTGCATTGCGCGTAATCCCCAAATACTTTCTCTTCTGCGCTTCCATTTTTACGCCCTTTTTCCCCCTCTCCAGTCAAGTCATGCTTCGTTTGTAAGCCACACCGGCACTCTCTTATCCTCATTCGCTCTTCCCTCTCTCCGGTCAGGGAGAGGGGGCCAGGGGGTGAGGTCATGATCCCTCTCCTATCACTTCATCTTCCGCATAATCTCCTTCGCGAACGACTCAATCGTCCCCCGCGGGTCGGATGTTGGCTGGATTGCTATCTGTCGGATGCCGGCCTTCTTCATACGGTTAATCGCCTCAATGATCTCATCGCGCGTTCCAGTGAGTGTCGTCGCACGAATCATTTTTTCCGTCACTAACGGTTCATGCTCTTTCTTGAACCCTTGTAGATAGTCGTTATATAACTTCAAGTGCCGGGTTTCGATCGACTCTGCCGGTGCGCGATAGGCGGTCTTAAACGCGACGATGTCATCGCGAAGGTCTGCGGGCAGATCGTGCGGATCGGGACATGAAAACGCATAAATATTGCTTGATGAAGTGACAAACGCGCCAACAGCTTTGCGTACTTTGGGCGCTTCCAGCTTCTCTCCCTCTTTGGTGAGATGGAAGGCGGTCATGCCAAGAACGTAGATTTTCTTGGGATCACGCCCGGCACGCTCGGCTCCTTTACGAATATGGCTCATGTTAAATTCAACCAGGCTCGGACTGACGGCACCGAACAAGATCACACCGTCGGCAATTTCTCCCGCGAGTTCAAGCGTTTTCGGACCACTCGCAGACACATAGATGGGAATCTTCTTCTTAATGTTGATCGCGCCGCTGTTGGGGTTCAGGAACTTAATCATCCGCCGTCGTTCGCCCTCTTGATATTCCGTCGTTTTCCCTGCCAGGAGATCACGACAAACACGCACATGGTCACGGAGGACATCCAGACGCGCGGCAGGCATGCCGAGCGTCCGTCGAGCAGTGTTACCGGTACCAATACCAAGAATCGCACGTCCGGGCGCAATCGCATTGATTGACGCGATCGAACACGCAGTGAGAGGCGCAATACGCGAGGCCGGATTCGTGACTCCAGGACCGAGCATAATCTTCTTGGTATTGGATGCACACAATGCGAGGGCAGCGTACACATCACTGGCCAGCATCTGCGAGTCATACAACCAGGCGTGCGTAAACCCACGCTTTTCTGCGAGCACAACGTCCGGGGTCACATTCACATCACCAAAAAACACAAAACCAAAATCCATCTCTTCTCCTCCAATACAGGAGCGCAGGTCTGCCCCTACAAATACGTGACAAAATTTCTCACATTCGTTTCTTGCTCAACAACCAGGACGGCATCCTGCACCTGGCGCACTTTGTCGGCTCCTCGCTGGCAGGGTCTCATAGCGCTGATTGTGATAAAAGGATGCGAGCTGGTGGGTAAGGGGAATTTCCATAGTACCACCGTCCAGAGTCTAAGGTCCAGCGTCCGAGGCCTAAGCCCCTGACACGCGGACAGTTAATCGCCGAGATCAGAAACCTCTTCTCACACTACTGACTACTGTCTACTGACTACTTCTCTACAGCTTCGGAATCACTTTCTCACCAAACTGCCGAATCGCTTCGAGTGTCTTCTGATGCGACGGGCCACCCGGCTGGCGGAAGCGAATAATCACGTAGTCTGGGCGGATCGCTTCTTTCCACATCTGCAATTGCTGTAGACAATCTTCCGGCGAGCCGACGATTAACCGTTCTTTGGCGCATTTGCTAAAGGACAAGTCTTCTGGGCGTTTCACGTCCTGCAAATGTTCATCCGGAACATAGGCACCGTATTGGAAATAGAAGCGATGCGTATACATGGTCGGATCACTTTCCCCTTCTGCTGCCTTCATACTGTCAGCAACCACCGCATCACGCATCAGACAGATATACGGCTTCCGACCGGCCTTTTGGCATGCTGCTCGATAGCGATCGGCATAATCTTTGATCACGGGGAGAGACTGTACCGGATCGGCAATCCATCCGTCGGCCATCTTAGCAGCGCGACGCAGGCCTGGCGGGGTCCACGACGCCATCCAAATCGGCGGGCCAGGTTTCTGGAACGGCGTCGGCGTAATCAAGGTCTCTTTGTAATGGAAATGTTTTCCCTCATAGGAAAACCGTTTGCCAGTCCACGATTTGCGCATGATGTCCATTGCCTCTTCGGTACGCGTAGCACGTTCGGCAACAGGCACCTCAAACGCGTCAAAATCATGAGGCTGGTAACCTACGCCGACACTCAGAACCAAACGGCCCTTGGTCGCCAAGTCGATCACCGCGCAATCTTCGGCCACATGCACAGGATGATGTAACGGCATCAGTAGGACACACGTCCCGACCTTAATGCGCTGCGTTTTCATCCCAACGAGTCCCGCCACTAACAACGGGTTAGGCAGATAGCCGTCTTCTTGCTGATGGTGCTCGGTAATAAAACAGCCATCCCATCCGCTCGCCTCGACGGCTTGCGCTTCGGCGACGATCTCATCCAGCACTCGCGTCATATTCGCGCCCGCAGGCGGATCTTGAGTGCACGGTAAATATCCAACTGGTAGCATCTTACGGTCTCCTTTCTCCAGGTCCAGTAAAGGGTGGTTTGACCTCAGTCAGCGTTAAGACTTTCCACGCCCCACCTTCCTTGCGCACCGTGTAACAGTAGCGTCCGCTTTCCAAGATTGAGCCGTCTTTCTTATAGCGGGAGATGTCGGCTGCCAGGATGGCCATAGTGTCGGCAATCGGCCACGCTTGTAGTCGGTTTACTCCAGTATGATCCCAGCCACGACTTTGGATCGAGGACATCACTTCTTGATAGAAGCGCTGCTGATCTGACTCTTTGGCATTAATCGTCATTCCCGTATCGCCACTCAATATCGTATTCGGGTAGCAGAACGAGCGGAGATACATGTCGGTATCTTCGCGATTAAAGCCATCAATGAACGCGCGATAAAACGACTCAACTTCCTCAGTCAGGGTAGCTACATCGGCCATAACAACCTCCTGGAACCACAGACAAAAAAAGGGTACCGCCTAACGACGGCACCCTTCTATACTACGATGGGGTTCATTTGCAGTAGGGTACCCAACGGAAGACGGTCATCCTTTAAACCTTGAACCTTAAACCTTTTCTATCGCCCGCCAGCGAAACGACTTCCCTCGCTGTTCAGGATGCACGAATCGCAGGGTCGCGGCTGTGTACCGTGCCCAGTCACGGGTACCGCTACGTTCCACTTCAACGAGTTCAGCCTCTACTGGTACGCGAGACTCATAATCAACGCACGTCACCTGCACCGGACGATCTTGCAAGGCAACGTTAAACACGATGCGGACTTTCTCCTGTGCAGGTAGCCCTGCTGGCCACCAGACGGTTCCTTGATCGACGATGTTCTCTGCCACAGTTTGTCTCCTCTGGTTCTCACTACCGTGCTGCCACTCCCACCTGCTGCTGTCCATACCAACTCGTCTTCCCTTTGAAATACGGAATGACATATTTACCCATCATTTTGATGGACTCCATCGTCTTGGTATGCGGCACCCGGCCCATCTCCATGTAACACAGCACGAGATCCATCCCCAGCGCCTCGAAGGTCTCCAGCACCCGAATGCAGGAATCGGGATTTCCAGCAGCCAGGAGTCCTTTTTCTACCAGGCGTTTTGGTTTCAGTTCATCTTCCGCCACTTTCTCATCATCTTTGGTTCCGAAGAAAAATGCCTCAGGGGCGCGGACAGCAGCATACTTGTAGCTCTCAACCTGTGAGAATACGTCAGCACGATTCTGCTCATGTAGGCGTTGCCAGTACGGGGCCTGTCCGCGCTGGAGCGACATGTACCAGTGCATCCCCTCCCCGGCCATCTCGATGGTCTCGTCATTCTTCTCGCCACACAGGACCATCATGAAGAGCGCAATCTGATTATTGACGACAGAACTCACCGGGTCGCTCGGATGCTGGATCGCTTTCCGATAGTTCTCCACACGCTCGGTCAATGTTTTTGCCTGGGCGACGTTGAAATTGAGGATACCGAGGCCGTAGTTTGCCGCGAGATCAAAACTTGTGGGCGACGAGCACGCCATCCACAGCGGTGGATGTGGCTTCTGCACAGGTTTCGGCACGACATTACGATTTTCACCAATAGTGAAGTATTGTCCTTTGTAGCCCGGGAACCGTTCGGTCATCATCAATTGCGGGATAAGATGAATCGCCTCGTCCATCATCGGACGCGTATCATTCGGATCGATGCCGAACGCGCCCATTTCCGTCAGGGTCGTCGAGCGTGCAAAGCCGACATCAAGCCGGCCATTGCTGAGAATATCGAGCGCACCAATGCGCTCGGCGACACGAATGGGATGATTATAAGGTTGCGGCAGCAGCACCGCACCATGCCCAAAGCGCATCGTACTCGTATGCTGACTCGCAGCGGCAAAGAGAATCTCTGGCGCTGAACAGTGCGAGAATTCTTCTAAGCAGTGATGTTCAACTGCCCAGGTGTAATCAAACCCCATCTCCTCAGCGTATTGGATCTGCGCCATCACCTGCCAGTATTTTTCGTGTTCCTGTCCTTCATACCATGGTTTCGGCATGTTGATTTCGTACATTAAGCCAAACTTCATTAGCATACTCCCTTCTGCGCGGTCTCGCGGTCGGACGGACGTTAGCGTGGCTTCGACCCACGGGTCAAGGAATAGGGCTAGGATGAGGTGAGGAAAGAAAAATAAAAAGGGCTCTCCTGCGAAAGCCCCTGTTTTATCCTTACTTCTGGGAGCGCGACCGTCCCGGTCGCTTTTGATACGCGGATCTAGTGCCGAAATTGGAGACCAGCCAGATGCAAATGGATAAAACTATGTGTGCAGAACGATGCTATCCACCGGGCGGGCCTTTAGTCATTCCGGCCACCGCCAGTAACTCTTCTGGCGCCTCCACCGCCGCCTCCGCAATCGCGGCCACCGTTCTTGCACCCCAGGTCTACCGCCTGCGCAATCTCGTCGGATATCCTGAAATAAAGATCCGCAAGAGTCGCGCCTAAGCTCTGCGAACTCACCAATAGCCAGAAGGCAAGCACCACCAGGCTCAGAATCAAAGTATATTCCGAGATCCCTTGGCCCCGATCTGAGGCTGCGACCCATCGAAACGATTGGGATTCCTTCCGGCCTGCGCGTTGCTCGCCGGGAAGGAAGGGATATACAGGGTCTGTCATTCCGTCGGAGGCAGGAGTCCTGGGGGAGCGGCCTAAATCGGAAATTTTGCTGCTGTGCAACCGAGTCACCGGTCGGGACGGCCACTCTCTCGCGACGACCGGGCTGGCGCTCTTCCGCCATTTTCTACCAGCCTTATATTCTTCGTTTTCTGTCCCCATGGGCTTCTCTCTGTCAGGGTGAAGGTCTGCACTTGATCACGTACATCCCGATCAAGGATATTTTTCATCACAAACTGATAGGATCACCCTTCTATCAGCGCACCCCAGCAAAACAACCGATCGACAGCAATTCCCTTGTAGACCATCTCATTAATTATGATGGGTAGGATTCCGTCATGCCCGCCCTTCACCTACGCTCAAGACAGGCTCTGGCGGCCATCCAGGAAGATTGAGCACTGGCCTAGTTATGCCTCCTGGATTCCCGCTTTCGCGGGAATGACACCTCCCCTGATTATCCCTCAAAATCATTGAGATGTACCACTCAGTCCGTTTCCCCACTCGGTCCGTAGATGCCCGTAACCACCACATCGGGCAATCACCCCATTACGTTAGTATAAACTTCTTACTATTAGCCTAGACTCGGCTCCAGAAGTTCTGTGGCACGATGAGGCTTCTCTATCGATCTCATGAAAGACATATCGACAGAATTCAGGATATCACTCTCACTCAATTTGTGTCCATCAAATTCGGGGAAAAAAGCCCCATTAGAGGTCTCATTTGTTGGAGGAAAGCGGGACTGTCGCAGTCAGCTTATGATCGGATAAAAGAGCAAGAGTCTCGGAAAAGAAGTTAGGGTACGACCCAGTTTCAATGGGCAGTGGGCAAAGATATGGGGGAGGAAAACTGCTGCTGGGTACGGCTTCAGGTCCTCCCCCCCCGTTACGGGAAAGAGAGAAGGGGCTCACAAGATACTCCTGGCGAAGTATTTTTGGTACTATCACCGACGATAGATCTCCGGATAGAGATAGAGTTTGGCACTTCGCCAGCACTACCTTTAGAGAGGTGGATCCTACCGTCGCTAAATCGAATCACATGACATTTGTCCACTCTATAAGGTGATCATATTGTGGCATCCGTTATTCGGATAGGCACTGAGTCTTCTCTAATCGGAATCTCCCCCAACATCACCGACATAACACTATACTTATAAGGGGATAGGAGGCGCATACGTCTATCACCTTACGAATCACCGCCCTCCTCCTGTCGAAGCCGTACGGTTGATCTCTCGCCTCGTTGACAAGCTTTACGGGCGAGAGGACAATTCGTCCCGACTGTCACGTCCATAAAAAGAGAGTTGGCTGCCTTATCCTGGCGCAGGCCATCAGAAAACGTTACGAGACCTCACGGTGCGTTTTATTCATGGTCGATTCTCTCCGCGGACGACACCCGTACGGTGCTGGAAGGGTTTCAAGCCGTCGATCCAGACTTAACACTGTACCTCCCTGCCCTCCCCCATTTCCCGTTGACCGCAACTGCAGAAAAATGGGCTTTCGTATGATCAAGGAATTCTATCCGGGACTGAACTACGACGACAACGGCGCAATCGCCGTGAAGCGCACCTAGGCACTGGGAGTGTCGAAGAGATCGTCGAGCTGGTACTACGCTTCGCTATTGATGGCAAAACAACGACCACGACAGGGACGGTGATCAATGTTGAAAGCGACAGTGTCTGTGTTCACGGAGATATCGTGAATGCGCGAGAAGTCCTCGACGGGTTGCACGCAGCACTGCGTCGTGAAGGCATCGACGTACGAAGTGACATCTATGCCGGACAGGAAACTCAGCGCCCGTTACGCCAACATGCCAGTGCGTAGGTGTTTCCCTCACCCCCACCTCCTCTCCTGCACTGCAAGAATAGGTATGTACAGTTATCGCGTCACAGACGAAAGCCTCGCAGACTTTCTAGCGGCAACCTGGGAGGTGTCGACTGAAGCCGATCGCATCGGCTATCGACTGAAGGGTCCCACCTTTCACTTCAAGCCTTGCGAACAACCTTTTGGGGCCAGAGCCGATCCTTCTAACGCCGTCGACCTGGGCTATCCCATGGGTTCGATCCAAATTCCTGGTGGACTCGAAGCTATCCTGCTGCTCAACGATGTCATCACTATCAGTGAGTATACGACATCGACACTGCCATCAGAAGTGATCTTGACCGTATTGCGCAAGCATTGCCTGGAAGTAAGGTGCGCTTCCGCGCGGGTGATATTGAAGAGGCGCTGCACGCACGCACGACCCGCGAGGCGCACCTTGACAAAATACGCCTCGCGTTACGGTTGTTCGATCTCGCCGGTGAGCTGGGTCAGTAGCCGGACGCTAGACCTATAGGGAAAACGCACCAAGATGTGGAGTGTGCAGGGTCCAGTTTTTTCCTCTCCCTTGAGGGGAGAGGACACAGGAGAGGGTGAAGGCCGCACCTACCCCCTCTCTCTGGCTCTCTCCCACGAGGGGAGAGAGAACCCGAGAGCGAAGGTCACAACTAGTCACTCCATATCTTGCTGTAGCGTTTCTATAGCTGTTCAGGAATCACCGGGAAACCGGGATATCGTTCGCGGTTCCATAGTTGCTCAAACAGATGTCGGATGAGCACGCTCCCCAGACTCGGTCACCTGTGTCTAAATGCCATTCGCCTACGCGAAAGATACCAATGTCGGTTTTTCCATCGCCATTCCAATCGCCTACAACTGGCGTGTCGCCGAACTGACCGAAATTCGACACACAGACATCTCCATTAATTCCACAGCCGTCCCAGTAACGATTCCCACCGTCCAGATACCAGGATCCCGCGTTAAACACCCCAATGTCATCCCGCCCGTCCCCGTTCCAGTCACCAACGATTGGGATATCCGTAGCCGTGCCAAAACCGTGGATGCACGTATCAATGGCGCAATTATCCAAGTGACGATTCCCGTTATCGAATTGCCAGAACCCAGAGTTATATATCCCAATCTCTGATATGCGGTCACCGTTCAAGTCTGCTACCACTGGTCGATCTGCACTCGTGCCAAAGGACACACAGACATCGCCCCCCGTACACCCATCGAATGCGCCGTTACCATTATCCAAATACCATACGCCACTGCGGAATACGCCCACCTGTTTCAGACTACTCGGTTTCCAGTATCCCAGCACTGGCTTGTCTCGATAGTCACCGAAGGCAGCACACGTATCCGTCCCGCAGAATTCTCGCCACCAATTCCCGTTATCGATCCACCAGTAGCCCTCTCGAAACATGCCAATAACCGAACGGCTCGGCGGTGGCACATTCGAGAGGATAAAACTTGCAGTGACATTTTTTCCTTGGTCCAAGGTCACCGAGCACGTGGTCTTTTGCCCAGTACAGCTTCCGCTCCATCCTTGGAATTGCCAGCCCTTTTGCGGAACTGCCGTGAGATCGACGGTCGACCCCGGAACGAACCCCTTGCTACATGTCGGCGCACAACTAATCCCTGCAGGGCTGGAAACAGCGCCTTGCCCCATGAGAGAGACCGACAGAGATACTAGTGTGGTATCAGGCCTAACGGAACCACACACCTCATTTGAGTACGGAGAATTGCCGCCTGAGTTCCAGGATCGGACGCGATAGCAATACGTTGCCCCAACGACCACAGCAGTATCAGTATACGACGTGGTATTAGGCCCAGGCTCAGCAATCTGGGCATACGTACCAGTCGTACTCGGTTTGCGTTCAATTCTAAAGCCGCTCTCAGTGGTCGAGTTGTCGGCCCAGCCCAGTATCAGTTGCGGTGCCGCCCATGAACAGGGTGTACAATAAAGAACACCTAGAACAACGAGGGTGGTCATGAAAACAGGGCGAGGTAGTGTCAGGATAGAAGTCATGTTTCCTCCTCAAATAATTCCGAGCGACCACGGAACTCCGAGGAGGACCTGTGTTCGCCTGGTAACTCTGCGACCGTACCCGAAGTACCACTCGGGTTTAGGCCAGTAGCTTTGCGTCCCGCTCTTTCGAGAGGTTTGCCTTTTTCAGACGCTGCACTCTATCCGACCAACACGGAAAAGAATTCCACGTTCAGACAGGAGTGGGTATTCGCGCCTACAGTAAACCGACTGTCAATAGAAAGTCTATTCTCTTCCGCGAAGGTCCCAATTTACCTATCAAAATGGGACCTTCACTTCCACCAATATGCTCTTACCCAGCTGAGATAGTGCCACTATACAAAGGAATGCCGAAGTAACCAAATTCGCAGTATCACGTAGAGTTTTTTATAGAGACATGCACTCAGGTCGTATAAAGAAAACACTATGTGACTTCATTCCCTATCCTTCCCTATGTAGCACACAGTCCGTTACGAAGGCGCTGGCACCAGACAGTACATCCCAGGGTCAGTCAGTTCAGCCTGCCCTCCCGGGAAGATGACAATAGGTGTAGGAGGACAAATAGTTATGTTTCATATCAGAGATGATCTCCCCAAAGGCACAGAACGCGGAGGCCACTTTGGGAATAAGAATACGGCAGATGCCCAAATCGCTCACCAGCATCCCCGCATGTGGAGGATTACTCGGCGTTGAAGGAGTTTTATACAACCGAATTCCCTCGCTGGGAGAGGCAAGGATAAAATCGGTGAACATACCTCCAGTATCCACACCTAAACGATAGTGCATAAAAACAACACAGGATGCGGAATGATGACTCTAGAATGATACATCGGTAGCCTGTTGAAACTCTTTAGTCATCACTCATCGTTCATCATTTGCCAACGGCCAGTCGTCGCTGAATTTCTTCACTGACGTCAACGCCGTACCCGTCTTTCGCGGCCTGCACGGAGACAACGCCATGTTTCACGTCAGCAAGCACGCTCTTTCGGGTCACCAACGCCACTACCACCACCAGGGTTCTCGCTAGCGAATCGTTCTCCTGGCGTGATCTCTTTGGAGGATCATCTCCCCTTCACTATTAAACAACGCATTCGAGTAATCACGGGCAACGTTGAACACTAGAAGAGCGCGAGATTTTCTCGATGGTCAGGGTCATTTCACGCTGGGTGGATTCCAACACGCCTTGAATGACTGCTAACGTGATCGGATCTACGGTTGTCATAGCCAGTCCCCCTCGTCCAATGAGCACCTGTAGCTGTTAGCTGCTCCTCCCCAAATTGGCAACCGCGGGTCGTTTCTGCTATGTCCCTAGTGCTACTAAACACTAGAAAACTCTCGACTAAAGGAGTCATTATGGGCCGACTGGATGGAAAAGTCGTGATCATCACTGGTGCGGCACGCGGACAAGGAGAAGTGGCGGCGGAAACGTTCGCCAAAGAAGGCGCCACACTGCTCCTTAGCGATATTCTTCCCGAAGGTGAGCGTATCGCCTCTCAAGGCAAGCAAGCCGTCTTTGTTCCGGCAGATGTGTCGGATGAAGCCGATGCCAACCGTCTGGCAGAGACATGCATCACAACCTACGGACGCGTCGATGTCCTTTATAACAACGCAGGGATCATTCTCGGCAAATTGTTCCATGAAACAACGCTGGAGGAGTGGGAGCGAATTCTCAAAATCGACCTCACCGGCCCGTTCCTCGTGAGCAAAGCAGTGGTGCAACACATGATGAAACAGCAGAGCGGCTCGATCATCAATATCTCGTCCGTCGGCGGCATTGTTGGCTATCCAGCGATGGCTGCGTACGGAGCCGCAAAGGGTGGACTAGTGAACCTCACTCGTTGTATGGCTGTTGACCTTGCACCGTACAATATCCGCGTGAACGCCATTTGTCCTGGGGCCATCGATACCCCCATGCCACGCAAATATATTGAAACAATGGAAAACAAAGAAGCCGTATGGAAACAGATTGGCGACATGCATCTGATCAAACGATTTGGAACTTCACAAGAAGTGGTGAACCTTGCACTCTATCTCGCGTCTGACGAAGCAAGTTTTATGACCGGCACGATTATTCCGGTAGATGGCGGACTGAGCGCATACTAAGACCCTCCTCACAATTCCGCTGGGAGCACGACGTACAGCAACCACGAGTATGAAAATCACATTTATCGGGCACGCGTCGATCCTGATCGAGGCCGGTGGTATCACGATTCTGTCTGATCCCTGGCGACAGGGACCATGTTTCGGTGCGCAATGGTGGAACTATCCGTTACCCTACCTTGAGGCTATCGAAGCTTGTCGAATCGACTATATCTACATCTCGCACGGCCACAACGATCACCTCCACCCAGATACCTTGCGCACTCTTAACAAAGAGGCAAAGGTGCTAGTTTCAGCCACCACCGACCTCGCCGCATCTATCAGGGAACTCGGTTTTGAGGTCATCGAAGTCAGCGGCAGTG
>JAYVFX010000190.1:0-5258 GCA_043772795.1 Deltaproteobacteria bacterium | reverse complement strand
GACGAATTCCTGGGGCTTGATCGTTCCTGCGCTGGTTTTCTTGACGATAAAATTGAGTCGGAGCGGAGCGGTCAACACGACCTCTTCGACAAACTGTTTGGCGTCGACCGTTTTGTTGCCCTCACGACTATGTTTCTGCATAGGCAGCGATGCTGCAAGATGAAACGCACTCAGCCGCTGCGCGATCACCGCTGCTTCACGTTTCTCTGCGAGCAATGTTTCCAGAGACACGATGTAGCGGTACGCCCGAATGCTTGCGTCAATGCTCAGCGTCTTTAAAGGAATCGCCTCCGACCAGTGAACGGAGAACCCTCGTGATAGCTCCTCACCGAGGCGATGACCGACATCCGACGCAGACAACGCTTCACTCAGCTCGATATCTAAGAATTCTTCCTCGCTTTCGATGCCAAGCGGGAGTGCGGGACCAAAACTAATCCGTGGTAGCGGGTGAAAACCCTGACTGTGGGCGACCGGTAGTTGTGCTCGTCGCGTCGCGCGCGCAAACATCGTCGCCATTTCTTTGGCTCCGAGAAACCGCGCTTCTCCTAGCCGGCTGTACGTGACCCGGACTCGCGTTACTGACTGTTTGTGATCGCCCTGACTCACAGCAACGGTATTCGGATCTCCGGCAAGCCAGGACTCGGCGTTGCTTGAAACTTGGGGCTCGGAACTTGAGGCTTGAGGCTTGAGGCTTGAGGCTTGAGGGGTAGGTAGACGAGTCTCCAGTCTCCAGTCTCCAGTCCCTTCTGGACTCTGGACGTGGGGCTCGAGACTCTGTGCTTCTGTCGCTTGCTCCCTGCTCCCTGCTCCCTGCTTTTCTTGCCGTTTGCTTTGCATGCCTTGCCACTGCCGGGTGCCCCAGGTGGATCGCTCGGGAACAATTGTCGTTGCCCAAGCATCTACTTGCGAACCACGATGCTCTGCACCCTTGGCACCGTTCATGTGATAAGTGACATTGCGTACAGTCTTAAAATCGCACGCGCCACAATACGAGCACCGTTCGACGCTGCAATCTGGAGTTAAGGTTGCGGCAAAGGCTTTGGCGAGATCGCGTTGGAGCCACTTTTTACTGACGCCACTATCGAGGTGATCCCATGGCAGCACTTCGTCCAGCACACGACGACGCAAATAGAAATCTGTATCAACGTTGTGTTCCGCAAACGCCTGTTGCCACAGGTCAAGGCGGAACTGCTCGGTCCAGCCATCAAACCGACAGCCAAGGCGGTACGCCGAGAGCAGAGGGCCGCCCAGACGACGATCGCCGCGCGCGAACACTCCTTCGAGGTACGAGGAACGCGCATCGTGCCACTTGAACTGAATACCGTTGCGCCGTAACTCGCGACGCAAGAACTGTTGCCGCGCCTCGGTTTCTTCTAAACTGATCTGCGGTGCCCATTGAAACGGTGTGTGAGGTTTGGGTACGAACGTAGAAACACTGGCAGTGACTTGCCGTCGGTGGTTGCCTGCTGCCGAAACCTTGCGACTCAGATCAACGATGCCGCGTAAGTCCTCTTCCGTTTCGGTTGGTAGACCAAGCATGAAATATAACTTCACACTCTTCCACCCCAGACCAAAGAGCATGCGGGCGGCTTCAACCAACTCCTCTTCCTTGTATTCCTTCTGAATGACGTCACGCAGACGTTGTGATCCAGCCTCGGGTGCTAAGGTGAAGCCAGTTTTGCGTACGCGACGAATTTCTTCGAGAATATGCGGCGAGAGTGCATCTACACGGGTAGAAGGTAGCGACACCGATACTTTGAGCCCGGCGAAGCGATTCATCAATTCGCGTAGCAAAGGGTTTATGCAACTGTAATCACCCGTGCTCAAGCTGAGGAGAGAAACCTCTTCATAACCACTTTGCTTAACGAGTTTTTCAATCTGTTCCTGCAAGGCGCGAGGATCACGTTCGCGCAAGGGGCGATAGATATACCCCGCTTGGCAAAAGCGGCAGCCACGCACACAGCCCCGCATGACTTCGACGGCAATACGATCGTGGACGATGTTGACGTTTGGTACGACCTGATTGCGTAACGGCGGAATTGAGTTGAGATCTTTTACTATCCGCTTGTTAACGCCCTGATACTCTGCATCCAGCGGGCGAATCTCACTCAGCGTTCCATCGGGGTTGTACGCGGGCGCAAAGAGACTCGGGACGTAGACGCCGGGAATGCGACTCAGCGTTCGTAATAACGTCTGGCGGTCTTTTTTGTCCCATGCCAGATACACGTCACAAATATCAAAAATCGCTTCTTCACCATCCCCAAGCAGGAAAGCATCAATGAAGTCCGCAATTGGCTCGGGATGAAATGCGCACGGTCCACCGGCAATAATCAACGGGTGCCGTGCATCGCGTTCGTGTGACAGCAGCGGAATGCCACCGAGATCGAGCATCATGAGGATGTTCGTATACGTCAACTCGTATTGCAAACTAAAGCCGATGATGTCGAATTCCGACAACGGCGTGCAGGTATCGAGCGAAGCGAGGGGAAACCCATGCTGGCGCAGCTGCGCTTCCATGTCGATCCAGGGTGCATAGGCGCGCTCGGCTTGAATCTCGTCGCGACCATTCAGAAGATCATAGAGAATCTGTAACCCAAGGTGAGATTGCGCAATCTCGTATACTTCAGGGAAGGCAAGCGCAAAGCGCAGACGCACCTGCGCTGGGTCTTTGACTATCGTACCGCGCTCACCACCAGCATATCGTGCGGGTTGAGAGACGAGTGGCAAAATGGTCGCATAGGCCGATCTCAGACTAGACACTACAGGTTTTCCTTACTTGCAAATAACAACAGATACCCACGTCCACCCCATCTATAAAGAAAGCCTGGCCAAAGCGCAAGCCGATAGCTGTAGCGCAGCAGGAAAAATCCCAGAAATAACGAGTAGTTGTTCGTGAGAGTGATCAACCGAGCGCGGGTGACGAACGGAGTGCGGTTACCTTGGCGAGATCCGTCTGCACAGTTCGCCCAGCGAGGAAATAATGCAGCGCCGTCCAGATGTTGACCAAGGACAGACACAAGAGCGCATAGCGAAGCGACTCCGCGCCATACTGGGCCTGAAAGAAGTCGCTCAGAATGCCGACGGTCTGCGGTCCTAATCCTAAGCCAATGATGTTGACGATGAACAACAAGATCGCTGAGGCGACCGACCGCATGCGCACGGTAACCAAGCTCTGATTGAGTGCGAAACTCGGGCCCAGGTAAACGCCTCCCATCAGCGCAGGAACAAGGGAACACAAGGTTGCCGTTTGAATATCGCGGGCTAAATATGCGGCAACTGTGAAGGGGAGGGCGATGAGGATCGCGCAACTCACTACCCACATATTCCACCGTACATCATGTTTGCCCAAGCGATCAGCAAGCCTGCCGCCAACATAGGTGCTGATGCCTCCCAGGACACCAAAGAGAAAGGCGAGGGCGGTACCAATTTGTCCGCTCTGCAAGCCATGAGAACGGATAAGGAAGGCGGGCAGCCACAACACAACCCCGTAGCCAACGAATGAGGCCAACGTCGCACCCGCGGCGAGGTGACGCAGCGTTGGAGTTGAGGTCATAAAACGGACCACAGTGGCGAAGCTTGGTGCCTCATGAGCTGCGGATTGTAAGCCTTCGGCATAGCCTCGTGGTGGTTCACGCAAAGTGAGACGAACGACCAACGCGAGTAAGAGACCGGGGAGGCCGACCGTATAGAATGCCGCTCGCCAGCCATACCACTGGCTGACCCAACCACCAATCAGAAACCCGGTCATGAGGCCAAAATTGATACCCAGCGAGAACGTGCCCATTGCTGTGGCTCGCTCCGCAGGTGGATACATATCCGCAATCATCGAATGTGACGGAGGAGTCGATCCTGCTTCACCAACGCCAACGCCGACACGCGCCAAGGCGAGTTGCCAGAAGGTGGTCGCCATACCGCACACTGCCGTCATGCCACTCCAAATCGTCAGGGCGAGGGAGATAAGGTTCCGGCGGTTGCCACGGTCGGCCCACATCGCCATGGGGATACCAAGCGTAGCGTAAAAAATAGCGAACGCCACACCCGAGAGAAAGCCGAGCTGAGTGTCGGACAACTGGAGTTCGAGTTTGATCGGTTGCAACAAAATTGCCAGGATCTGACGGTCAACGTGACTCGAAGTGAAAACTAGCACAAGGAGCAACATGGCATATCGTCGATATTGTGGAGTGATGATCTCCGGTGGGGAGGACGTTTCAAGTTCTCGCTTTTCGGCGGCTAGGTTCACTAAATGTTCTCCTGAGAAGGTTTCGCAGCGCTGTCGCTACGTCGCGGCAGTGTTATGGTCTCCGGCGGTTCCGTCAATGGGAGGAGCCCTTGATCCTCTATGTATACTTGCCACTCCACAACGCCGTGAGAAACTCTTGGAAGGGCAAGACGGTCACTCCAGCGAGGGTGCGTGCTCGCGGTTCGAGGGTCACACATAGATAGCGTTTCAATAGTTGTTCTTCGGCCAACGCACGCAACGATTTGACATCCGCGAGTGAGACGTTGGCCTTGGCTTTGGCTTTGACTTCGACTGCGGTGTGGTCGCCGATAATAAAATCGACTTCGAATCCTGAGGTTGATCGCCAGTAGTGCAGGGGGTCGCCGGACACATAATCACGGTAACAGAGCAATTCAGGCATGAGATACGTTTCAAAAGCTTCACCAAATTCAGGCGTACCAGGACGAAACTCTCGGCCTTGGAGTGTAGCGACAACCCCAACATCAAAAAAATAATACTTTGAGGAACTGAGCGGTTTACGCTTTTGTGTGTTCCGCCACGCCGGTAACTCATGCAACACCAATGTGTCTTTTAAGATCTCAAAGTACTCATAAACCGTGGTGCGCGTGACTTGGGCATCGTTGGCGACGTTGGTGAAATTCACGATCGTGCCATTACACAAGGCGGCGATACGGAGAAATCGGCTGAATGCCGGAATGTTGCGCGTGGCCCCTTCCGCGACAATTTCCTGCTGCAAATATGAACCGGTGTAAGCCTGCAGATCGGCGTGCGGATCATCGGAAAAGTAAATCGACGGAAGCAGCCCTCGTGCGATGACCCGTGGTAGGTCGAAATGCGTTCCCAATTCTTTATACGTGAGCGGATGCAAAGAGAGGGTTCGCGCCCTCCCACCTAAGAGATTCACGCCATTGCGTCGCAGCTTGCGTGCACTTGAGCCAGTGAGCAAGAAACGGACTCTGCGTGTTTCGATGAGTCGGTGCACTTCGTTGAGAAGTTCCGGTAACCGCTGAATTTCGTC
>JAYVFX010000189.1:0-3261 GCA_043772795.1 Deltaproteobacteria bacterium | reverse complement strand
GGCTTGGCGGTGGTCCTTGATTATTGTGCCGCGGTTCGGGGCATCCTCAACGACAGTCAGGGCGGTCCCTTGCGGCCGCCGGGCGTGCGGATGTCGGAGGCCCTGGACGAAGTGCAGCAGTCGTTGCGCCGTAACGTGCGACGCAAAAAAGGGGGGAGGCCGAGGCGTTGCTGGAGCGCTTGATCGGGTGCCTCGACAAAGGCCGAAGCTTGGTGGGGGAAACGCAGCAACAAGTCGCAGCGTATGTCGAGACGATTCGCCGAGTCGACGCCACCCTGGACCCCGCTTCCGAGGGTTGGGCACAACGCAAACGGCTCTATGGCTCGCTGGGGCACGAACTGCTGGCAGACGAAGATGCGATTCGCCACCAGATGGGGCGCGTCATGAGGAGTTTCAAGCCCGGGCTGTTCGCGGGCGGTGGGCGGGCCGATTTGCCGCGCGACAACTTGGATTTGGAGCGCTGGTTTCGGTTGCCCAAAGGGCATGAGCGGCGCATTCACGGCCGCGCTCACGCGGGCATCCGCATCGTGCAGGAAGGGGCCACCCTGCTGTTGGCCCTGGACGCGCATCGGCATCATCCTCACCCGTTCACGGAGGAGGAACTGCGCGCCTATCGTCATGCCACCGCTCCTGAAAGTCAAAAGGAAGCGATCCAACGACGCAAGGTCATGCGAACCGCACGCTCGACGACGAACCGTGGAAGCTTGTTGCGGAGTCTCGAAAAACGCTACGATGCTTCATCCCAACGTTGAAGCGGGTGATTGCTTTATAAACAGAGCTACGACCTGTGTGTGTATCTGGAACAGGTGGTGCGTAATTTTTCAAGGTAGACATAAGGAAAATATGGATTTGAAGGAGTACGAGTCAGTGTCCTGTAGCCGGTCGATTGATCCTGTGTGCAGATAGGTCAGGACCAATTGGGCATAACCCGCTTCATATACTCATCGAACAACGGAACCGTAAAATTATTATCTCCGTGGGAGGGGCTGTAGATCATTCCCTTGTTAATTAAGGTTGCTCTGGTGGGCGCAACGGCTTGAACCTCTTTATTCAGCAAATGCGCAATATCTCCCGAGCGGTGCGGACCTGGTCCTAATTCCGCCATAGCTCGAAGGTATCGCTTTTCCCCTGGCGTCAAACGATCAAATCGTACACGAAAAAAGCTGGCATCAAGTTCGGAGATTGCTAAGTCGGTGGCAGCAACTGCATCTTCTTTTTCAATTGGTGAGTGTGCTGCGCATTGCCAACTGTGCTTGCCCCATTCTTGCAGAAAATACGGATACCCTTTCGTTTGCGCCAATATCTCTGCGAGAGCCGCTGGAGTATAGGTAACATTGCTCCTCTGTGCTGGCGCTTCCAGCGCTCGTCTCGCTTCTGCGTCGCTCAACGGACCAATTTCGGGGTATTCAAACAATCGCTCGGCGTATGACTTCGCGCGGCCAGCTTGTCCAACGAGCTGAGGTAATCCCGCACCGATGAGCGCTAGCGGTAGTCCCCTCTGCGCACACCTATGGAGAGCCATAATTAAAGATGCGAATTCGTCTTCCTTGACGTACTGTAATTCATCTATGAAGAGCACGACCGCAGTTTTCTTTTCCTGTGCTGCTTGACCGACTTCGACAAACAGGTCGCGCAGATCGTTCTCTAAATCCCCAGTATCGGCGACCCCAGGTTCGGCTCCTAAATCAAGGCCAAATTCGATATCCTCGTACTTGACCTTCATGGCAGATATAAACCCCCCGAGCGCTCTGAGTGCCTTCTTGGTTAAATTGCCAACGACTGCCACCTTATCCAGCTTTAACAATGCCGTTCGTAGGGGTGGAATGAGAAGCGCTGGCAAAGATCGCTTTTCAGGAACTTCAATTGAAACGACAACAAAGCCTCTTGCTTCTGTTTCTTGCGCAATGTGGCTAAGCAAAACTGTCTTTCCAACGCCTCGTAAGCCAACGAACAATAAACTTCTTGCAGAGAGTCCTCCCCTGAATCTATCAAGAGCAACAGCTGCCTTTTCGAGAATGTCGTCACGTCCTGCCAATTCTGGTGGCTTAGTACCAGCTCCCGGTGCGTATGGGTTTGTTCGAGGGTCCATATATAATGAGATTAACTAAAGTTAATAAAAAATACTAACTTATGGTAACTTCACTATATATTGAGATGCGAGAAGCAAGTCAAGAGGGAGTTTGTTAATCATATGTCAGTTAAGTATCCTATATAATTACGTATTATATGGCTCGCGGTCTCGGCTGCCCCACATTAAACCATGCCAGAGAGTAGTGAATCCCGTTGACAGTAAAAACCCAGGCCGATATGTTTCCTCGTGTTTTCCCTATGATTCCCAACGACTTACACTTTATATGAAACGAGGCATGATGCATGGCCGAAAAGGTATTGCTGCGCCATTTTGATATTCCTAACTTTCATCAACTCGATGTCTATCTCACTCACGGTGGTTACGAGGCGGCTCGTAAAGCACTGACCACAATGAAGCCGGAAGAAGTTGTTGACCAGGTCAAAGCCTCGAACTTGCGTGGCCGTGGTGGAGCCGGTTTTGGTTGCGGCATGAAGTGGGGATTTCTTCCCAAGGATTCTCAGAAACCGGTATATCTTTGCTGCAATGCTGATGAGAGTGAACCCGGGACTTTCAAAGATAGAGCGCTTATCGAGTGGAACACTCACATTTTGTTGGAAGGTATTCTGATCTCCTCCTATGCGATCAAAGCCCACGTCTGCTACATCTACATTCGTGGCGAATTTGTCTTCGGTGCTAAGCGACTTGAAGAACAAATCGCTGAAGCCTACGCCAAGGGCTATCTTGGCAAGAATATTTTTGGCACTGGCTCCGACCTTGATGTGTATGTGCACCGTGGAGCTGGCGCCTACATCTGTGGTGAAGAGACTGGGCTGATCGAGTCACTCGAAGGCAAGCGTGCCTACCCGCGTATCAAGCCGCCGTTCCCGGCGGTGTATGGTCTCTTTGGTTGTCCGACCATCGTCAATAATGTTGAGACCCTTGCCTGTGTCCCCATGATTATTGACAAAGGTGCGGCGTGGTTCAAATCGATCGGACCAGAAAGTGGCCCTGGGCCGAAACTCTTCTGTGTCAGCGGGCATGTTGAAAAACCTGGTTTATACGAGCTGCCCATGGGAGTGCCGTTACGCACCCTCTTATACGACCACTGTGGTGGTATCCGTGGCGGCAAGAAACTTAAAGCCGTAATGCCCGGCGGTTCGTCCTTCCCGCTCCTAACGCCTGACCAGATT
>JAYVFX010000188.1:0-4635 GCA_043772795.1 Deltaproteobacteria bacterium | reverse complement strand
GCGACCAGGGAGACGGCGCAAGTAGCCTTTCCGCTCCAAAGCCATGATGTGCTCGGCAATCGCGCGTACATCGGCAATCTGCATTGCTTGGGTAAAAGGGTCAGGTCTTTACTTAAGCAATTGAGCAGGCTATTGGTACAGCCATGAGTCGTCCACTTCGCTTGCAGTACCCTGGTGCGCTCTACCATGTTACCGCGCGCGGCAATGCTCGCCAGGCGATTGTCCGGGATGATACCGATCGGCAGCGGTTTGTGACGACGGTGGCCACAATGGTCGAGCAGTATCAAGTGGTGTGCCATGCCTGGGTGTTGATGAACAATCACTACCACCTGCTGCTGGAAACGCCGCACGCCAATCTCGCGCAAGCCGTGCGGCACCTGAACGGCGTGTATACCCAAGCCTTCAATCGGCGCCATCGACGTGTGGGACACCTCTTCCAGGGGCGCTACCAGGCAATCCTTGTGGAGAAGGAAGGGTATCTGCTCGAACTCTGTCGCTATGTGGTGCTGAATCCCGTGCGGGCGAAGGTGGTGACACAGCCCCGCGCGTGGAAGTGGAGTAGCTATCGGGCGACGGCGGGGGAGGCAGACTCACCATCGTGGCTGACGGTAGATTGGGTACTGGGGCAGTTTGCGCGGACGCGCGCGCGCGCGCACCGTGAGTACGTCCAGTTCGTTGCTGAAGGCCACAGCCAAGAGGGGAAGCCGTGGGAGCAGGTACAAGGGCAGATCTATTTGGGGAGCGAGGACTTTTTACAGCAGGTGCAGCAGCGGGTGGGAACGGAGACAGGAGCGGAGATCCCGGTCAAACAACAACAGCTGGGGCGCCCAACCTTGGCAGCGGTTGTGAGACAGGTAGCGCAGGGGTATGGGCAGAGTGAGGCCGAGCTACGGCAGCAAACACGGCGGCCCAGTAACGCGCGCCAAGTGGCGGTATATGCGGCGCGACGGATTGCTGGCAGTGACCTGCAGACGATTGGGCGCTATTTCGGGTTGAGCTATTCGGCGGTCAGTCGCCGGGTACAGGCCGTTGAGTCGGCGTTGCAGCATGATGCGAGTTTTCGGAGGCAGATAAAAAGCATTCTTGGAGCCACCAATGTTAAAGTAAAGACCTGACCCTAATTTTTACACCATTGACTGGGACACCATGCCAGGCGGTGGCAGTGGCGGCGCACCGATCTCACTGGGGACGAGCGTGACGCAAGCCAACGCTTTGACCACAGCGCTCGCTGGTCTTGGCCTGACCATCAAGAATTTACAACTTGGCTTCGATGCCGTTGTTAGGAAAGGGACATTCTATGACCAGACTCAGGTTTTGGCTAGCTCAGATCCGTTCTTGAACGGAATATATGTTGCCTTGAACTTTACCGACGTCTCAACGCTACCAGCGCAGAAGCCTTTAGCATTATGGATAAGAGCTGCGGGTGGCGGGTCAAAGGTTTCTCGTTCTAACGGATTTTGTGGGGGAAAAAGCTAAGTCATTGAAAATTAATAGGTGCTGTACCCAACCACAAAATTTGGGGAGGCAAAAAGTCCTGTGTTTTCAATACTCACACTCCGTTAACCACAAAATCCGTTAGAACGAGAAAGGTTTATGTTGCTGTCCAAGGTGGACCTGAAGTCCTATTGACGACAGTCGATCTGCAGGACACGGAACTTATGATCGAAAGTTCAGTTCCTTTGCAAAGCGTCAAGGTGGGAGATTATTGGGATGGCTCGTATAGAATCATAAGTGGTTTCTCCTTCGCCTGGCGGTAATAACTGTTTGTGTGTCAGAGATACGTCACGTCTTGACACTCGTAAATTTCACCACTGGTTTGATCGACCCGAAGATCACTCCAGCGAGTGTGCGAAAAGCAGACGCTAGTGTGACGAAGAGACGTCACGAAATTAAGGGGGCAGCACATGAATGATGAAGAAGAGCGGCTCCAGGCGTTTGGCCAAACGCGATGGGCGAGGACAGCAGACCATTTCGATATGGGGGATTTTGGCCCATCCCCCCGCATATGCGGCGCTGTGCATACTCGAGGGGTTGGGCAAAAATCCCCAGAACCGAGTGGCAATAGTGTTCGGCACTCCTTATGCGGGCGTGATACAGGGTTCCTTCTCCCCTTGCGGGAGAAGGTCAGGATGAGGGGGGACGTCGCCGCGGTTGTTGCAAGGGCATTTAGCGTGACCGCTCAGCTGGGGGAGTAACTTATCCAGGGCAAACGCATTAAAAGTACGATAACTGCTCAGTCTTGGTCCTCTCCCCGCGGCTGCCAGCACCCATGAACGCGGCATCAGGCTCTGATAGCGGCGCCTTCAACCCCAAATTGTCATCCAACAATGGCTTTAGCCCAGAATATGGTGCCACTATTGGGGGAGTTTTAGGTACAATGATAAAGGGAGTTCAGCCAGTCGTTCGCAATTCAACGCTGACCACTCTCGATACGAAGCTCCTCATGCGTTTGACTCAGTTTGTGTACATTGCCTTACCTCTCTTCATTTCCACTTCCTATTTTCGCACGGTCGCAGCTCAGGCGCCGTCAGTCCCGGTCCCCCCGACGAACCTGCGGGTGAGTGAGGCAGGTACACCGCCGTCAAGAGTCATCGTCCAACCAACTGAGAGTGCCGATTTCCTCCAAATCCCAGGGGTGGGATTTCAGACCTTCCACCATTTTTTACGCAATGACCCGACAATTGCGGCTGCAGGAATCACCTCGGGTTCCGCCTATTTCCGGTGGATGTGGTCCGAGCTGGAACCTCAGGAGGGCAGCTATAACTTTGCCCTCATCGATAACGCGCTCCAGAGCGCGCGGGCGGGTGGGCAGACGCTGGAATTTCGGGTGATGTTGGAATCGCCGCCGGACATTGAGCAGGGGCTGCCGCCGTGGCTGGTACACAAAGGCGTAAAGCTGCGCCAAACGTCCTGCGAAGGCAGTCACAGCAGTCCAGACCTCAATGATCCAATCCTCAGGCAATATCACAACAAACTCATTCAAGCGCTGGGTCAGCGCTACGACGGACACCCAGATTTAGGCTCAATCGATATCGGTTCCGTCGGCCTTTGGGGTGAATGGCATGAGTATTGTGCACCGGGGCTGATGCCCAGCGTAGCGACGCGGCGTGCGATCATCGACCTCTATTACGCCGCATTTCCTCGAACGCCAGTGGTTCAGTTGGTAGATGATGTCGACAGCATGTCTTACGCTGCTCAAAAAGGCCGGACGGCCTGGCGGGGTGATTGCTGGGGCGATCTCTCGTACCATGTCGACCAATACGACTCAGCGGCGCAGTTATTACCCAATGCGTGGAAAAATGGAATGGTGGCGCTTGAATCCTGCGGCTCAATGAGTGGGTGGGTTGCTGGCGACCTCCCCGCCGTCGTTAGCAAGACCTTGGGGTATCACGCCACCTACGTTCACAACAAGTCAAACCCTATTCCGACCGGATTTTTAACAGAGGTCAAACGCCTGGTAATTAAGCTCGGGTTTCGGCTCGTTCTCCGGAAGGCAGATTTTCCTGGGTCTGTGACTCCCGGCGCAGTAGAGAGGGTCATTCTGAATTGGTCCAACGTCGGCATTGCACCGCCATATCGGGATTTTCGGATAGGCTTTAGGTTGCGAAATGTGGAAGGAACTCTGGGCAGTGTAACCGAGACTGCGTCGTCAATTAAAGGGATGTTACCGGGAGACTCCACAATGACCGTCTCCTACCCGGTGCCAACGGGCTCAAACACGGGTAACTATACCCTTGAGCTCGGTCTTATTTACCATGGGGCGACTGATCACACGGTGCCCCTCGCTATTCAGAGGAAGACACAGGATGGCTGGTATCCGCTCGGTGCTATAGTGGTGAAGTAGTTATAGGGAAACCCAAGAAGCTGTGGGTTTTCGAGTGCCACGAGCAGTGAGCTACCCGTGCTTTCCGGTCGTACTGGTAAACAAATTGTTAATAACACACTGATAGTGTTTATATAGATACCATACCTTGTCATGGTGTTTCTTTGGGTCATCTGGGCTTCTTGTGTTGGGGACCGGGAATGTCCGCGATATATCTCCGTTCGAACCAGTTCAGTAACTCCAAAAACGTCCGATATGGACCAGCGGAAATGGTGTTTGGCGGCCGGTAGGTGGCCGTTTTTTGTGTCCCAGGTCGCGTCCCTGAGGGAACAGGCTTCTATCGCATGAGCGCAGGATCCTGGATAGCACTCCCAGCACCTCTTAGTGTACCCCGTCTCAGGCTGGACTCAGCCCTGCTTTGCCGTAGGTCTGACAGTCAGCATTCGACTTGTGGAGAGGATGATGTCACGCGTTTCTACAGGATCATGTCGTTGGGTGGTGTTCTTACTCGTCAATCTTGCGGTCACGGTCATATGGATAGTCATGGGAGGAGAGCTCTCGGTATCGCAGGGAGCTTTTGCGACATGTGGGAACGGCACCATCGAACGGGGCGAAGCCTGCGACGATGGGAACCGCACGAGTACCGATGGCTGTAGTGCGACGTGTAAGGTGGAACAGGACTGTTATGATACCGGGAATACTTTCTCCTTTTTTGTCTGGTCGGATAGTTATACGAGCTCTGGGAGCGGCGGCGTGAGTTGGGTGTTTGCTGACGCAGTCGATGTGGGTAAGTATCCCACCCGGGTTATTCC
>JAYVFX010000187.1:0-2628 GCA_043772795.1 Deltaproteobacteria bacterium | reverse complement strand
GTAAGGAGTTGTTAGTCATTAGTTGTTAGTAGCGAGTAGGGGGGCGCGACAAAAACCCAAGAACTAAAACCTCTCCCATGCTGACTACTGACTACTGGTTACTTTTTTGATCAGAAATTATCCTTCAAATGTCGCGTCTTCTCCAACACTGAAACAGCATCAAGCGTGATCTCAGGAAATTGCTTTTTCACATTCGCCTGTAGCTCGGCATTGCTGACTCGCACGAAGGGATTGATCTCTTTTTCTTCAGCAACGGTTGACGGCACAGTCGGCGTCTTCTTGGCGCGCAGGTCTTGCGCCCATTGCAGCTTGGCTTGGATCTTGACGTTCTGCGGCTCCAATGTCAGCGCGAATTGCAGATTCTTCACGGTGTATTCGTGTCCACAATACACGCGAGTATCATCCGGCAGAGACATCAGTTTTACCATGTTGTTGTGCATATCTGCCGCGGTTCCTTCAAACAGGCGACCACAGCCAGCAACGAAAAGCGTATCGCCAGTGAAGACCGCCTTCTCCTGCGGAAAGTGCAACGCAATATGACCGTTCGTATGACATGGAATGAAAAGAAAACGCGCAGTGAGTTTACCAATCTGCAGCGTGTCCCCTTCATCGACGAGGTTCGTGATAGCCGGAGTCCGGTCTTTATCGCGCTTATGACCGTACACCTTGAGGCCAGGAAATTCCTTGACCAGTTCTTCGTTGCCACCTACGTGGTCCCAATGATGGTGGGTATTGATGATAGCCATAAACTTCACACCTTCGCGTTTGACCGCCTCTGCTACCGGACCAGCCTCAGATGGATCAACCACACCGGCTTCCTTGGTTGCTTCGTCGATCAATAAGTAGGCATAATTATCCGCTAAAACAGGGATCGGAATGATTTTCATTGCCGTCTCCTCTCGTATTGTATTCAGTGAAAGCGAAGGTACTGTATAAGAGAGATCTGATACGGGTCAAGCAGAGCAGAGTTGCAGAAAACGGTAGTAGTGGGCTAAGACGAACACACGACAATCGACAGGGAGGCGCATTATGCAAGGCATTCTGGATCATATCGTTCTCAATGCAGAAGACGTCGAAGCGTTGGTACGGTTCTACACTGACGTAATTGAATTGGCGCCGGAGCGCATCGAAGAGTTTCGTCAAGGAAAAGTGCTCTTTCCCTCCGTGCGTATCAACGAGAACACCCTGATCGATATTTCCCCGAAAGCGATGTGGGAGCGTACTAGTCCACGCTCCGTTGGACGGCATAATCTCAATCACTTTTGTTTGACTCTAGAGAAGAGCGAATGGGACAAGCTCTGCTCGCGGCTGGAAATACACCGCGTTGCCGTCGAAGGTCCTCTTCCCCGCTGGGGTGCACGTGGCAACGGCACGTCGGTCTATTTCCATGACCCGGAAGGAAATGAGATCGAAGCGCGGTATTATGGAGAGTGAAAACAATGACTACACTCCAAGAGGTAGAAAAACTACTCGCGAACATGACACGGGCAGAAAAGGCTCAGCTCTTACAATGGGTGGTACATGATCTCGGCGATGCGTTCCCTGGTATTGAAAGCTCCCCCGGAGTCTGCGGCGGCGAGCCCTGTATCGTTCGTACGCGAATTCCGGTTTGGGTATTGGAGCAAGCCCGACAACTAGGAACAACTGAAGCGGATTTATTGCACTGCTATCCGACATTGCGTGCTGAAGATCTGGCAAATGCTTGGGCCTATGTCCGTTCGCATCGTGAAGAGATCGAGCAGCAAATTCAAGAGAATGAGGCCGCGTAGGGCACGGCGCGATTTTATGCCAATGAGAATTTTCCGTTTCCTGTCGTGAGCGAATTGCGCCGATTAGGCCATGACGTCCTAACCATTCAAGAGACTGGAAAAGCTGGACAGGCAGTACCTGATGAAGCGGTATTGGCATTTGCCAGCGCTGAGGGTCGAGCGGTACTGACTATCAATCGTAAACACTTCATCCACTTACACCGTGTGCAATCAGAGCATGCCGGTATTATCGTGTGTACATTTGATCCAAACTTCGTCGGCCAAGCACAAAGAATTCATGCTACGGTTGGATTGCAAGAGTCGCTTGCTGGTCAGCTCATTCGCATAAACCGTCCTTCTGTATAATATGCTCCTGCGCAGATCACGAAAAAAATGAATTTCAGGCGTAGGGTTCGTAAATGTTCTAGCTTGCCCTCACAAAAAACGTGGGATCGCAGGATGCGGCCCCACCATCACACTGAGTTATCCTTCACTGCTTCATCGGAAAGCCATACAACTTGGCCACATTCTCGTAGACAATTTTCCGTCGTGTCGCTTCTGGCAGTTGGCCGAGTTGCTGTTGCAAGAATTCTTATGAATCCGGCCACACTCCGTCAGGGTGAGGAAAATCTAACCCCCCACATAACGTTATTCACACCCACTTTCTCGATTTGGTCAAGCATAAGACTAAACCATATCACTAGCGCTAACGAGTGGACTTTGCCCAACGCGTGGCTTTACAATGCATAGAGAATCTGCCTGGGGGCAAGGACAAAATGAAGGAACAGATTTCTAGCGAGCAAGGTCTTAAGGAAAGTCTAGACCGTCTCCGAAGGCGACTCCTCGATCTCTCCAGACGTAATCCACTTTTAAACTACCG
>JAYVFX010000186.1:0-11532 GCA_043772795.1 Deltaproteobacteria bacterium | reverse complement strand
TGGTGATCTTTGACTATAACACGATCGGACCGAAGATTAGTCCGATCCGCCATCAGGAATGGCAGAGTGACCTACCGGCCGGTGGTCGCCGCTTAGTCTGGCCAGCGGATCGTGGCGTGCAGTACACGATCGTCAATGGAGCGGTGTTATACGAACAGCAACGTCACACTGGGGCACTGCCGGGACAAGTGTTACGGTCGTAGCGTCGACAGGACAGTGACCGACGACTTCTTGTTATCTTGGGGGAACCTGGAGCCAGGCGAGCACGACGAAAGCACTCGCACGGTAGTATTCAAGGATAACGAATCTACTGACCATGAAATTCTCGGCAATAGTGGAACAGGTCCTCACAATGCTGCAACGCCAGGGGCGGATTTTATATCGCGCCCTCAAGCGCGAGTTTGACCTTGACGACGCATATATCGAGGAATTGCAGAATACCCCTCACCCTAGCCCTCTCCCCCAAGGGACGAGGGGATTACAAGTCCGCATCGGCATTCACACCGGGTTAGTTGTCATTGGTGAAATCGGTAGCAGTGAAAAGCGCGAGTGCTGGCTTTGGGCGAGACGCCCAATATCGCCGCGCGCATCCAAGGGCAGGCCGCCCCTGATGAAGTGCTCATTAGCGCGGCTATCTATGATTCACCGAAGGATTTGACACCAAAGACTTGCAAGAGGCGAAAGCGTTGTTGGAAGAATTGAGTTAGACCCCATTCTTGCAGATGTAGAAAATATGCCTGCCATAAAAGGAGAAAGACTATGACACAAGATGACATCGCACGGGACAAGGCGGCGATTGCAGAACTCATTGCTCGCTATAACTACGCCATTGACCATAATGACTATCAGGGTTGGGCGAACACCTTCGCCCCGGATGGCGTGTTTCACGGTATCATCGGTCAGTTTGCTGCCCACAAAGAACTCGACAAGTTTATTGCAGCGGTCAAGAATCTCACCGCGAGTGCACCGAATCTCCGGCACTACGTGACCAACATCCTCCCAGAGATCAATGGCAACAAAGCCCGCTGTACGTGTTTTCTGTTGATGACCTCGACCACAAAAGAGGGTGGCAGCAAGATCGCGGCTGCCGGTGAGTACGAAGATCGGTTGGTGAAGATCAACGGCCAGTGGCTGTTCCTGGAGCGAATCGTGCGGATGGATGGAGTCTAAATCGAACCGCATGACATTCGTACATTTAACAACGTGTCCCCTCACTAGTGTCATTCTGAGCAGAGCGAAGAATCTCTCTGAGAGACCCTTCGTTTCACTCAGGGTGACAGTCCCCTATAAAAGCAGAGGAGTCGGTTTGAAACCTCCCCCTCATAAGACCACGCTGAAAAGACCGCTCAGCAGTTACGATTTATCATTCGGCGGTTTGACACTGCGACGTTCGATCACCTCGTCAATGAGGCCGTAATCCTTTGCCTGTTGACTCGTAAGAAAGTTATCGCGGTCCGTATCCCGCGAGATATGCTCGAGCGAGCGCCCAGTGTGGAAGCTCAAGATCTGACTGAGCTCTTCGCGAACGCGTAGAATCTCGCGGGCGTGAATGTTAATGTCGCTGGCTTGTCCTTCTATACCACCCCAGGGCTGATGGATCATAATGCGAGAGTGCGGAAGTGCATACCGTTTCCCCTTCGCACCCGCAGTGAGCAGTAACGCACCCATGCTTGCCGCTTGCCCAATACATAAGGTCGAAACTGGCGAGCGAATGTACTGCATGGTATCGTAGATCGCCAAACCCGCAGTGACTGAGCCACCTGGGGAGTTGATGTAGAGGAAGATATCTTTTTCCGAGTCATCCGCCTCAAGAAAGAGCAGTTGCGCAGTGATGAGACTCGCTGTCATATCACTGACTTCAGAACCAAGAAAAACAATGCGATCCTTCAGCAAGCGCGAAAAGAGATCGTAAGCGCGCTCACCACGACCGGTCTGTTCAACAATAGTAGGTACGAAGTTCATGACCGTATTGTATGCGCTTCTCTGTCCCCCAACAATGCCACGCTCATGCAACAGCAGAGAAAACGTAAAGGGTAAAACGTCGAAAACTCCTGTCTTCTCCGCCGACGTCTGACTTCTTGCGTTTTCACCTTACTTCGCCCCCGGTTTCTTCTCTCCCCAAATATCCCACACCGCCTCGTACTTAGCAGGGAACTTCGCAGTATAATTCATGAAGGTCGTCACGGGATAGCGAATACCACCTTTGTGCGTGCTTTCGAGTCCAGCCATTACCTCGTCGACCTTAGAGGCTGGCATTGAGAAGGCCATCTCTTCGTCCTGCGTCTGTCCGAACATGCGATCACCGGTACATGGCAAGATAACTTGGCAATCATCGGTCTGCATGGTTTTGATGACGATATCAGCGCAATCAAGCCGTCCACTGAATGAGGAATTGAGATAACCGCCCTTTTTGTAGAGCGACGCTTGCACGAGTCGCATGACCTGTGCCGAGTTGCCAAACACAGTGATCACATCTGGTGGATCGAAAGGATGAGTTTTTAGCGGAGAGACAAAGAGCGAAGCATACTTGCCGAGTTCAAACTTCGGCACCGCGGCTTCGGTCCTGGCCCCAGCCTCTAACGTCTCGGTGTACATCCCTTCACACGCGTGACCTTCTTGCAGATATTCCACATTAGGTTTGAAACCCAATGCCACAAGACCGAGCGGACAAGAATGATGATCTGCGCTCAGCCCAATCGACCAACCATAGCGCCGCACGATGTTGATGGTTTGGCAGGTCGCGAATTTTGAACCCATATCACCAGGAGTGCGCGTTTTAGGCGGTAACGCCTCTCCAGGTTTGAGCATTTTAATACCGACCGGAAATGTCGCCGGACGGATGTAGTTTTCAATTATTTCGGTAACGGCTTTGACATCCATAGAAGACTCCAGTGCGGATTGTAGATTTCGGAATGCGGATTAGTGAAGAAAGCCTCTGCCAATCCGCAATCCGCATTCCGCATTCACCAATCGCCAATTTTTAGTAGAGCACCTGTCCTTCTCGCAGTTTACTTATCTCTGCCTCTGACATCCCCAAAATGTCGTGGAGCACATAGTCGGTGTGTTGTCCGCGCAAGGGCGCCGCGGACTGGACCTCACACGAAGTGCCAGACATCTGCCAGGGAATCCCAGCATGAATACGTTTGCCAACTTCGGGGTGTTCTTTCTGTACGAGGTAACCACGGGATTGCAGGTGCGGGTTCGTGGCCAGATCCTTGTTACTCATTGAGGGAAAGGCAGCAACACCGACTTTCTGTAACGCTTCAGTGATTTCCCACCGGTCCCGCTCTTTCGTCCACGACGAGATAATCTGTTCTAATGCATCTTCGTTAGCTTTACGGGCAGTCACCTCGGCAAAACGCTTGTCAGTAGCAAGTTCAGGTTTACCCATGACTTTGCAGAACGCTTGCCATTCTGCTTCGGTGCCACACGTAATTGTCACCCACTTATCGTCGTCACCTTTCGCTTTGAAACAGCCATGCGGCGACATCCAGGGGTCGCGATTGCCATCACGCTCGGGCTGGCGTTTGTTCATCGCATAGTCCATCAGCCCTTCTGGTTGTAGAACGAGAAGCGCTTCCCATAATGCGAGATCGACATGGACGCCTTTGCCCGTGCGTTGGCGATACGCGAGCGCTGCCAGCGCAGCAAACGAGCCGAAGATCCCAGCATTAGGATCACCGTACGAAATGCCCACTTCTGCTGGACCGCTGTCGCGATATCCAGTCAACGAGGAGATCCCGGACAGCGGCACTGATGCTGGGCCGTAACCCATATATTGTCGCTCTGGTCCAGTTTGCCCATATCCGCAAATCGAGATCATGATGATGTCAGGTTTGATCTTCTTGAGCGCTTCGTACCCCAACCCCATGCGATCAATGGCTCCCGCAGAGAAATTCTGCACGACAATATCACTCTTCTTAATCAAGTTTTTGGCGATCTCAAGGGCTTCAGTTTTAGCGAGATCAAGTTGTAAACTTTTCTTCCCTTGGCTGTACTGATTGAAATACCCAGCCCGGTTAGGACCAGGAACGTCATCAGCAAAGGACGGAATCAGACGACTCACGCACGGGCGCTTCTGGCTTTCAATACGTATAACCTCGGCCCCCAGATGCGCCATCTGCAGCGTGCAGTACGGCCCAGCCCATGCCCAGGTCAGATCAGTAACACGAATTCCTTCTAATGGTCGGCGCGACATTGTAGCTCTCCTTATTTAGCCGCTATCTGCAGAAAGCGGGGCGAAACGGCGAAACGGGTAAAAGGAAAAAAAGAAGAAACACTTTTTCTTCTTCCATTTCGCCATTTTCCCCCTTAAATGACGCCTTGCTTCTTCAACTCCTCAATCTCAGTCTGTGACAACCCGATCTTCGTGTACACCTCGTTATTATGTTGTCCGAGGAGCGGTGCAGGTCGATGGATCGCATAGCCACCTTCTGAAGGTTTGAACGGCGCACCAGGATAGGTCAATGTCCCAGCGACTTGATGGCTGACTTGCACGAAAAACTCGCGTGCCTTGAGATGTTCCGACGCGAAAAGATCGGCCATCGCATTCACAGGCGCAAAACAGATACGACGCTCTTGACCGGCCCGATAGAGGTCGTTCACCGTCCAGTTTGCTGCCCACTCTTGCAAGAACGGAAAGAGCGCGTCGTAGTTCTGGCCGCGCGTCACGCGATCCTTGAAAATCTCAAGCGTGGCCCACTCTGGATTGTCCATCAGTTCGACCATGCGTTGCCATTGGTCCTCTTCCACATTGACGACAAATACCTTACCGTCTTTGCAATCCAACATGCACCATGGGTAAATTGAGCGACGTCCCAACCGTGACGTTTCCTTGCCTGCGTACGTCCAGTGCATGAAGTTCATTTCCAGCATCGCAGCAATACTTTCCTGAATCGACACATCAATGTGTTGCCCTTCACCGGTCAGGAGCTTGTGGTAGTACGCACCGAGCGTTGCTACCGCAGCATGAACAGCACCTTGAAAATCCGTTTGATGCCCGAACGCTTTGAGCGGTGGCAGTTCAGGATAATCTGAAGCACCTGGACTAATGAACGCCCATCCCCCGGCGTTGGAGCCAGTGATCTCGTACGCGTTGTAATCCTTGTATGGCCCGGTCAGACCGAAATAGGAAATGGTCGTCATGATGAGCCCAGGATTGGCATACTGAAGTTTGTCAAACTCCAAACCTACATCAGCCATTTCCGATGGTCGATAGTTATGAATTACCAGATCAGCTTGCGCACACAAGCTTTGCAGCAGCGCTTTGCCACGAGGTATACGCGTATTCAGTGTCACTCCCAGCTTGTTAGCATTCAGATAGAGAAAGAGGCCACTCTTTTCTGTATGCGGAGTATCGCCGGGAAACGGTCCGCGTTTACGTGCGGTGTCGCCGCTCGGTTCTTCCACTTTGACGACCTCTGCCCCCAAATCGGCCAAGAGCTTACCGAGATAAGGAGCAGACACCAAATTGCCACATTCGACAACTTTTAATCCGGTGAGCAGTTGTTCCGCCATAATACATCTCCACAACAGAATGTTACTTGATAGCAGTCGGGTTAACTGGCGAACCAGCTCCGCCGACCACTTTGAGCGGTGCCCCTACAAACATGAACGTATACTGACCATCTTTGGCACAGTCTTCAGCGAGGTCATACAACCAGTCGATTTCGTTGAATACCACCCCGAGGTTGCGCAGCAATGCGGCATGGAGGGGAATGAACGTGCCCGACTCCGGGTGCACCGTTTGCTCCGAGGCAACGGTATCAGTGCCGAACGAGGGAATTTCCATCTCATGGAACCACTTGACCAACTCTGGGCTATAGCTGAGCCCCGGCTCGCTCATTTGGTTTTCAATTCTTCACTCTTTATTTTGAACTTTCAACTCTTCACTCTTAATTAAAGGATTCCCCGTGCCGCCAACACCTCAATCTCGTCTGCACGAAGCCCCAGCACGTTACCATAGACTTCGAAATTATGCTCGCCCAAGGCCGGACCGGTAAAATGGACCGCTCCAGGCGTGCCACTTAACTTCGGGACGATACCGGGCATCCGTATTTCACCAAGGAGCCGATCGTGCACGGATAACAACATGTCACGTGCTTGGAAATGGGGATCTTTGACAATGTCCGCAATCGAATAGACTGGCCCTGCCGGGATCGTGGCGGTATCGAGTCGCGTCAACAAGGAGTCAAGCTCCTGCTCTGCGGTCCACGCCGCAACAATCTTATCAATCGCGTCGCGGTTCTGCGCGCGGGTGACCTGCCCTACAAAGCGTGGGTCATTCAATAGCTCTTCTCGCTGCATCAACACACATAAGCGGCGAAACAACCCATCGGTATTGGCAGCAATGATAATCCACTGCCCATCCTTACAGGGGTAAAGGTTAGAGGGAGCAAAACCGGGAAGCGTTGTGCCGGTGCGAGTACGGACAAAACCGGTGCGATCGTACTCCGTCAGTGTTCCTTCAAGCAACGCAAACACTCCTTCGTACAGAGCCGTGTCGATCATTTGCCCCTGGCCGCCATGCACATCGCGGTTGTACAATGCCATCATCACACCGTAAGCAGAGAACATCCCAGCCAACGAATCCCCAAGGCTGATGCCAACTCGACACGGAGCGCGATCAGGAAATCCGACCAAGTGGCGCAATCCGCCAAACGCTTCAGCAACCGCAGCGAAACCAGGCTTATGGCTCGCTGGTCCAGTTTGCCCATATCCCGAGACGCGAACGAACACCAAGCCAGGATTGATCTGCTTTAGGGTGTCGTAACCAAGCCCCCACCCTTCAAACGTGCCCGGACGAAAGTTCTCAATGAGAACATCTGCGTCAGTGATTAGCTTTCGCAGAATTTCCTGGCCTTCAGGAACCCGCAGATTCAACGTTACACACTTCTTGTTACGAGAGATACTTGGCCACCACAGACTTTTGCCATCTTCGAGCGCCTGTCCAATGGTGCGCATCGGGTCACCCTCACCAGGTGCCTCGATCTTGATGACCTCAGCTCCGAAGTCTCCAAGCAAGCGGGCACAGAATGGGCCAGCAAGGAGAACGCCTGTTTCGATGACGCGAAGGCCGGCAAGGGGACCACGTGCTTTCCCTGTGTCGAGGACATCAGCATTCATGGTTGTTTTCGCTTCTCCGAGGTTATAACTGCCCTTTGACAGGATATTTTCGCGGGCACGATAAGCTGAAACGATTAGAGGGTCAAGGCACAGGTGGCATGGAAAGCCTTCAGATCTTTGTTCTCTCGCTTTGCAACAGATCAGAGGCACCGCAGTTAATTTGTTACGGTATACTAAAAAATTGTGTTGGCTTAGAAAAGTTCGTGATTCTAAGCCTTGAGAAGCAAAAGTTATCACTAGAAGTAAAGCTAATTGACAGGTAGAGCCATGAACAAAAAGGATCTGTACAATTGAGGATAACTATACGTCAAAAACAAGCGCCGACTACGTATACCACACAGAAATGAGGTGCGCGGAATAGCGTCAACTGGGTTTCTTGGGCGCAAAAAACGGCGTGAGGAGATCGATCGGTATCGGAAACAAGGTGGTCGAGTTGTTCTCTGTTGCGATTTCAGAAAGGGTTTGGAGATAGCGCAATTGGAGGGCGACAGGATGCTGTTCGATAATGGCCGAGGCATCGGCCAGACGCTGGGCGGCTTGAAACTCACCTTCGGCATTGATGATCTTCGCTCGCCGCTCTCGTTCAGCCTCTGCCTGTTTTGCCAACGCGCGCTGCATCTCTTGCGGTAAGTCGATGTGTTTAATTTCAACCAGCGAGACTTTGATGCCCCACGGATCGGTATGGGCATCAATAATCCCTTGTAGCCGGGAGTTGATCTTGTCACGCTCTGACAACAGGTCGTCCAGCTCCTCCTGACCGCACACACTGCGGAGGGTCGTCTGCGCCAATTGTGAGGTCGCGAAGAGATAGTTCTCGACTTGGACAGTTGCTCGGTTTGGGTCTACGACTCGGAAATAGAGGACCGCATTGACCTTCACCGAGACATTATCGCGGGTAATCACATCTTGTGGAGGGACGTCCATGGTGATCGTGCGCATGTCAATCTTCACCATTTGTTCGAGGAGTGGAATAACAAGAATAATCCCTGGACCTCGAGGTACCGAGACAAGCCGTCCCAAACGAAAGATCACTCCGCGCTCGTATTCAAGGAGACGTTTGATACAATTCGCCAACAGCACGAGCACGACGATAATTGCTGGTCCCAGTGAGCCGAGGCCCAGCAGAGAACCTAAGATGATGGAAACTAATTCACCCATATCCCCTTCGCTTTCTTACACCACGGCTTTGCGCACATGCAGCACCAGGTCTGTGACACTGACAACTTGGACTTTCTGTCCGACTTCGAGGTCTTCAGTACTCTCCGCATTCCAGTACTCTCCGTGAATCCACACCTTTCCCCTTGGATCGATACGCACTCGAACTTCACCAGTGGTTCCGATTAATCCGTCCACCCCCGAGACCGAACGTTGACCCAGGGTACGAACCGCAAGGGCGCCCACAAAGAGCATAAAAGCAGCTACACTCACGCCCACCGTCGCAATAATACTGCGATCCACGAGCAAATCTGCGTCAGGAGAATCAAAGAGAAACAGAGAACCTAAGATGAAGGAAATCACTCCACCAATCCCGAGCACCCCAAAAGTAGGAAGCAAGACTTCGGCAATGAGCAGGCCAATCCCGAGCAATAGGAGCAGCAGTCCTGAATAGTTGATCGGTAGTACTTGAAAAGCAGCAAAAGCAAGCAGCAGGCAGATACCCCCGACAACACCGGGAACGATCACGCCAGGATGCGTAAATTCGACATAGAGCCCGAGAATACCAGCCATCATCAGCAAGTACGCAACATTCGGGTCGGCGAGAAAATTGAGCACTCGATGCTTGATCCGCATCTCGATCTGCGTCACACGGAACGTCCCACTTTCTGTCTGCGCGGACCGCAGATCTAACACGGTCTGTGTGTTACCGATCTCAAGCTTACGGCCATTGGCTTTCCGCAGTAAGTCTTGAATGTCTGTGGCAACGATATCAACGACTTTCTTTTGTAATGCTTCGACTTCTGTAATCGCCACACTCTCGCGAACCGCTTTCTCCGCCCACTCCACGTTACGACCGCGGCGTTGCGCGATACTTTCACTGAATGAAGCGGTGAAGTTTTCGATTTTGTCGCCCATGTCGCCTTCGATGTCCTGTCCGCCACTCCCAACCGGGTGGGCCGCACCGATCGTCGTCCCCGGTGCCATCGCAGCGATATGTCCAGCCATCGTGATAAACACTCCGGCCGACCCGGCACCGGCCCCGCTCGGTGCCACATAAACAATCACTGGTAGTGGCGCGCTGAGAAGATCTTTGACAATCGTTCTCGTCGAATTCAGCAACCCACCGGGAGTATCCAGCTGAATCACCAGAGCGAGTGCACCTTCCTCTGTTGAACGAGTGATATTTTCGTGAATGAAATCGCCAATCGCGGGATTTATTGCCGCATCAATCGTGATGAGATTGACGTGTTTCGCAACGTCACCCCCATCGGCGGAACGTGCCGACGGAGCGAGAAGACCAGAGGTAAAGAGGAAAATGCCAACGAGCCAGAGGCGAGCCGACTTACAAGCGCCCCATTTCCCGTAGCACCGCCTGAATATCTTGCCATACCAATCGTTTGTCATTGGGATTCCGCAACAGATACGCCGGATGAAGTGTCGGCATGAGTTTAACACCTTGGTAACTGTGCCACACCCCGCGCAGTCGCGAAATCGGGGTTTTGCTCTGCAACAACGTTTGTGCGGCAAAAGTCCCCAGCGCCACAATAATACGTGGATTCACTAATTCGACTTGTTTCACCAAAAACGGTTGGCACGCAGCGATTTCATCAGGCTCGGGATTACGATTCTCCGGCGGACGGCATTTCACCACGTTGGCGATATACACCTCTTCCCGGCGCATCTTCATTCCTTTGGTGATAATCTCCGTCAAGAGCTGTCCGGCTCGACCAACAAAGGGTTCGCCCTTCAGGTCCTCATCGCGCCCTGGACCTTCGCCCACAAACATCAACTCCGCGTGTGGATCGCCTACGCCAAAAACGATGTTGGTGCGCCCCTGGCAGAGCTTACAACGACGACAGTCGCCAATTTCGGCGCGCAACTCCTCCAGGCTCTTTATTTTGTCAAATTTTGCAGCCGAAAAGAGATCACTGTGTGATGCTGACATAGCTGGCACCTCCTCACGCCCAACTGACGAGGATGATGGTGGATCTATAACCTGTTTTCTCTGTGCGCCTCCGGGTATGGACTGAGACGACTGATCAGCCGTTTGCACAGGAACATTTCGAAGGGCGGCAGTGGACAAAGTTTCCGCCACAGCGCGAGGCGTGGCTGGCAGTTCCGTGACCCCGCTCTCCTTCAGCGACTGCACATACCAACGGAGGGATGCAGCAAGCTGTTGGACAACCTCGCGGGAAGCATCTGGTTTCATTGCCACTTTCCGTGGTCAGGCAATTCGGTCGATGAGTTGCCGGGTAAAATAGACCAGGCTGTCGTAGTACGGGGAAGGTTCGAGATTCTCTAGCGCGACTAATGCTTGTTGTCCGAAAGATTGGGCAATCTGCTGGCCTTCAGCCAAAACACCAGAGTGTCGTACTTTTTCCAGGGCGCCTTGGATATCCTGGGCAGTGGGATCTTGTTTTTCAAAGACTCGGCGCACGTCCGCGTCACGTTGAATCGCCATCACCAAGGGCAACGATGGATTCCCATCTTTCAGATCAATACCAATCGATTTTCCCGTCAGATCTCCGTCGCCTGCTACATCGAGCAGGTCATCAATGATCTGAAAGGCCATCCCAGCGCAGTACCCGCAGGTTGCCACACTTTCCACGACGACCTGAGAAGCACCCGCCAAATACGCGCCCACTCGCGCGCCGTTGGCAAACAAGGTGGCGGTCTTCCGCGCAATGATTTCTAGATAATCTTCCAAAGTCACCACCGGATTACGGCGGAATCGCCCCTGCATAACCTCACCTTCAGTCAAACCAATACACGCCTCGGTTATCCAGGTCACGACTTTCTCTTCAAAGCGACCACAGAGCGCAAAGGCTCGACCGAAGAGGAAATCTCCCGCCACCAACGTATTAGGTAAACCAAAACGGCAGTACGCTGAGGGTTTGCCGCGGCGTAGCTCTCCGCCATCGATAATGTCGTCATGAAGGAGGGAGGCCGAATGAATCAGCTCAAGAGCGGCGGCGATATCAATGATATCGGTTGGATCTTTCCCACCACAGGCGCGGAACACCAGGATGGCAACAGCGGGACGTACCCGTTTTCCTCCCGCACTCACCAAATAACTGGCGATCTCATTCAATAGCGGCTCACGCGATTGAATGAGGCTCGAAAGCTTCTTTTCAACTAGTTCAAGCTCAGCAGCAACAAGCAGATGCGGAGCAGGAACGCTGGGAGCAGACCGTTTGGCTTGGAGCGGCACTAGAACACTCAAGTGGTACTATAACCTATGGGTGGCGT
>JAYVFX010000185.1:0-2736 GCA_043772795.1 Deltaproteobacteria bacterium | reverse complement strand
AAACGCCAAGAGATTGAAGGTGGCTAGGAGCGCCGCGAGGTGCTGCGTCCCATGGCGAAGTGGTGTGCCAGATGAGAGCCCTGCGTTTTGAGGGTGGTGTTGTTTTCATTCTCGACTTTCCAGCGGGTGCGGCCCGCCTGCACGATCGGCGCAACGGTTTTCGCGGTGAGCGGCGCTGGGGTCATAAAGGCCTTGTGGTACAGGGGTATCCCCGCGGCATCCGTGAGCGTGAGTTCACACCCATTTGACATACAGGGTAGCTGCGCTTGCACGTAAGGGGAGCTGCGACGCATAGCGATAGGTCGCGTGCGTCACCCCAGAGGTGGAGTGCCCGGAGCGAGTGACCTGCTGGAGATCTTTGCCCAAGGTCCGTTGGGCCAGCTCGGCATAGAGGGTCAGATGCGAGTCAGGCTTACAGACCAAGATGAAGGGGAGCCGCTCCTCAATCAGCACCTCACAGATCGGCTGGGTTGCGTAGCGATCGTCACCAAGCATAGTGAGGTGGTAGGCCCGATAGGTAGCGGCAGATTTACGCAGCCAGCGTTGGGCGGCGGTGTTTTCACAATCCTGTTTGGCATGGCCATCTTGGGGGACGATGAACTCTGGTGGTAGTGGGATGACTTTATGCGGGTGAGGGGCCACGATTACCGGAGTGAGCATACGATGGGAATAGGTGCCGTTGCGATGGGTTTGCCGCGAACACTGGGGGCAGGAGATTCTTTGCGAGGTGAAATACTGCGTCCCCTCCAACACTACCAACAGCCGCTTCTGCCACGACCGAAATGCGGCCAGTTGTTGGGTCTGGACTAACGTCTTGAAGCCGTGGTTAAAGACGGGCCCCCGCAGTTCCGGTGGAACGGGATCGAGCAGGGTCCGAATCTGATTGTCACAGGGAATTTCAGTGAGCCCAAAGAGCGTGTGCGCATTACTTTGCCCTTTGTGGGCGGTCATATCGCGCTGATAGGCCAAGAACGACGGACTTTGGGTGAAGAACACGGCAAAGGCGCCCAGGGCCGCATCGCGCACGGTGTAGTGTTTGTTGTTGCCTTTGCGCGCATCGGGAAACGTCGCTGCCGCAGTACGCAACGCGTGAAGAAAATCCGTGAAGGGAGACGCTTTGCTCATCTGGGGTCCTCTCGCTCGTCAGGGGTCCCCAGTAGTCTTCCTCAGTGTCCTCAGCAAGGCAATCTTCATAATGAGAATTGCTGCTATTCCCTGGCCGTCAAACCGCGCGGAAAGGTCCCGCAGATCTCTTTCGTCACGCCACACTCAATCAGACGTTGCCGGGCCAAAGACGTACGGCGTGAGTGTGTCCTGCGCGGCGCGACGGAACTTGTGCCAGCGGCCACCGCCGTAATAGGCCAGGCTTCCGGGCTCGGCCTCTCCGTGCCCGTTGTAGTACGACAGACAGTCGCGCAGCGGTACACTCACGATGTCTGCCTGACGGCAGTGCTCGGCGTACTCCTCTTGCGGCTGGCGGTGAACGTCGACGATGTCCTCGCCCTGGTCACGCAGGGTTGACAGCATCCACACGACGTAGTTGCCATGAGCGTCGATGGCGTCGGTGAAGTTGAAGCTGCCGCCACCACCCTGGGGACCGGTGACGATGAAGAGGTTCGGGAAGCCCTTCGCGTGGAGACCGAGAAAGGTCTTGGTGCCCTCGGCGTCCCACGTCTCCTTGATGGTGCGGCCGTCGCGCCCCACCGTCGTGGTGAATAAGCCGGTCGCCATCCATTGGAACCCAGTCGCATAGATCAACACATCAAGGGGATACTCCACCCCGTCGTGCACGACCCCGTTCGCGTTGATCTGGCTCACGCCAAGCGGTGCCGTGTCCACCAGATGGACATGCGGCCTGTTGAACGCCGGCAGGTATTCGTCGTGGAACGTGGGTCGCTTGCACCCGTACGGGTAGTACGGCTTCAGGGCCGCAGCGGTCTTGGGGTCTTTCACGATGGCGTCTACCCGAGCGCGGATCTGCTCCATGATCCGGAAGTTTGTGTTCAGCTGCTTCTGCACCCGCTCCTCGGGCGGCAACGTGGTTTCGTGCGGCTTGCGCTCTCTGAAATCAGCGACCCTGCCGGCGAGGTAGTCGTCGTTGGCCTGGATCGCTGTGCGGCCCTCGGAGATACGGGCGAATCGCACCCGGCGGGCTCGCGCCCAGCCTGGCTCATGGGACCACTCGTCGATCTCCTCCGGCGTCGTTTTGCGCTGGTCCCGGACATCAATCGTCGACGGCGTGCGCTGGAACACGGACAGCTGACCGACGCTCTTCGCCAGTTCCGGAATGACCTGCACCGCCGTCGCCCCGGTCCCGATGATCCCGACCCGCTTCCCGTCCAGGGCGACGTCGTACTTCCAGCGCGAGGTGTGGAACGACTCGCCCTGAAACGTCTCCATGCCTTGGATACGGGCGAGCTTTGGCGTCGTGAGGATCCCGTTCGCGTAGATCAGGTACCGCGCCCGCATGGTGTCGCCGCGGTTAGTGTACACGATCCAACGGCCAGCCGCTTCGTCCCACACGGTCTTCTCCACCGTGGTGTGGAACAAACAGTGATCATAGAAGCCGAACTTTTCGGCCAGCTTCTGGCAATACTCGAAGATCTCAAACCCCGACGCAAATTTCATCGTCGGGACGTAGCCCATCTCCTCCAGTAACGGGAAATAACTGTACGACTCCACGTCACAGGCAATCCCCGGATACCGGTTCCAGTACCAGGTCCCGCCGACATCGCC
>JAYVFX010000184.1:0-6784 GCA_043772795.1 Deltaproteobacteria bacterium | reverse complement strand
GGCGATGTCGGCGGGACCTGGTACTGGAACCGGTATCCGGGGATTGCCTGTGACGTGGAGTCGTACAGTTATTTCCCGTTACTGGAGGAGATGGGCTACTTCCCGACGATGAAATTTGCGTCGGGGTTTGAGATCTTCGAGTATTGCCAGAAGCTGGCCGACAAGTTCGGCTTCTATGATCACTGTTTGTTCCACACCGCGGTGGAGAAGACCACGTGGGACGAAGCGGCTGGCCGCTGGATCGTGTCCACTAACCGCGGCGACGCCATGCGGGCACGGTACCTGGTCTATGCGAACGGGATTCTCACGACACCAAAGCTGGCTCGTATCGAGGGCATGGAGACGTTTCAGGGCGAGTCGTTCCACACCTCGCGCTGGAAATACAACGTCGCCCTGGATGGGAAGCGGGTCGGGATCATCGGGACCGGGGCGACTGCCGTACAGGTCATTCCGGAACTGGCCGAGATCGCCGGTGAGCTGTACGTCTTCCAGCGCACGCCGTCAACGATCGATATACGCGACCAGCGCCAAACCACGCCCCAGGAGATCGACGAGTGGTCACGTGAGCCGGGTTGGGCGCGCGCCCGGCGGGTGCGCTTCGCCCGCATCTCCGAGGGCCGCACGGCAATCCAGGCCAACGACGACTACCTCGCCGGCAAGGTCGCTGATTTCAGAGAGCGCAAGCAGCACGAAACCCGACTAGCGCCTGAGGAGCTGATACAGAAACAGCTGAACACCAGTTTCCGGATCATGGAGCAGATCCGCGCGCGGGTCGACGCTATCGTCAAGGACCCCAAGACCGCTGCGGCTCTCAGACCATACTACCCATACGGGTGCAAGCGGCCCACCTTCCACGACGAATTCCTGCCGTCGTTCAATCTGCCGCATGTTCATCTCGTGGATACGGCACCGATGGGCGTGAGCCATATCAATGCGAAGGGGGTCGTGCACGACGGGGTGGAGTATCCGCTCGATGTGTTGATCTATGCGACTGGGTTCCAATGGATGGCGAGTGGTTTATTCGAAAAGACGGTGGGCCGCAACGGCCGCACTATCAAGGCGACGTGGGACCAAGAGGGCACCAAGACTTTTCTTGGGCTCCACGTGAAGGACTTCCCGAACCTCTTCGTCGTCACTGGCCCCCAGGGTGGTGGCGGCAGCTTCAACTTCACCGACGCCATCGACGCCCATGGCGACTATCTTGTGTGGATGCTGTCGACCCTACGTGACCGCGGCGAGGACATCGTCGACATTCAGCGCCAGCCGCAAGAGGAGTACGCCGAGCACTGTCGCCAGGTAGACATCATGAGTGCCCCGCTACGCGACTGTCTGTCATACTACAACGGGCACGGAGATGCCGAGCCTGGAAGCCTGGCCTATTACGGCGGTGGCCGCTGGCACAAGTTCCGTCGCGCCGCGCAGGACACACTCAAGCCGTACGTCTTTGGCCCGGCAAACCGATGATTGATTTGTAAAAATCTGGATCAAACCTGTCAGACATGTCCGAGAAAGTTGGAGTCCCCACGGGAGAATCGGCTCCAACAACATGGTTCACTGTCTGTCACATCACGTCCAGATTTTTACACTTAAACGAATGCCTGAGGAGCTGTTGAAAAACCCTTCGACAAGCTCAGGGTGAACGGAGGGGGAATGAGGAATGGAGAAGCTTTCCCGTTCGTGCTGAGTCCTGAGCCTAGTCGAAGGATCGAAGCACGAGTAGGCGTGTTGAAACGGTCTCTGAGGAATGAATCAACAGCTTCTGAGCTGAACACACTCAATCGAAGGACACCCAGATGCAAATAGGATATTTCACCGAACGGCCGTATCGTTGGCTGCCGGAAGAGCTCATTTTGAAAAACCGCGCGTTCTTCGCTGTCTCGAACCAGCATTTCGACCGCGAAAAGGCGGCCGAGGACTACCATTACTACCTCGACGAATATTGCTACGCCGAAGACCTCGGCTTCGACGTCCTCGCCCTGAATGAGCATCACGGCAACCCGATCTGCATGGGGTCGGTGATGAATATCGAAGCGTCCATTCTGGCCTATCGTACTAAGCGTGCCCGTCTGGTGCTGATTGGCAATCCGCTGCCGGTCAACAAGCATCCGCTGCGGCTGGCTGAAGAGCTGGCCGAGATCGATCTGATCTCGCGCGGCCGATTGGTCACCGGCTGGGTGCGTGGCGCGGGCAGCGAGCAGTTCTTCAATAATGCCAATCCCGCATACAACCGCGAGCTATTCAACGAAGCGCACGACTTTATCGTCCAAGCCTGGACGCGCCCTGGGCCGTGGCGCTACGAAGGGAAACATTTTCATTATCGCCACGTCAATCCGTGGGCGCTACCTTATCAAAAACCCCATCCGCCGATGTGGATTCCTGGGACGCTCAGCCCCGAGACCGTCGAGTGGTGCGCCGCACATCGCTATCCCTATATCGGGTTGGGCACCCCGCTACGGCCCACGTGTGATCTGTGGGACTTCTACGCGGACGAAGCGGCCAAGCATGGCTATCAAGCCGGGCCGGAGAATTTCGGCTATATGGTCGCGACGGCCTTGGGGGAGACCGAGGAGAAAGCGCAGCAAGCGGCCGCGGGGTTCGTCTATGGCGGTGGACAGAATGCGTTCTCGGCGGCGGAATTCATGATGCCGCCGGGCTACAACTCGAAAGCAGCCATTCGCACTTTGGCCAAGACCCAGACCAGCGCGTGGCTAGGGATCAGCGGTCAGAAGCTGAAGGAACAGATGCATGGGGCTGAAGAAGAAATCGATTACAGCGAAGTCCGGCGCAAGCTGCAGGCGGCGTTGATGCGCGGGCAGCAGAGTATGCAGGTGATCGTCGGCACGCCCGCGACCGTCATCCCCAAAATCAAGGCGATCATGAGCACACTGCGCGTCGGCATCTTCATCATTCTGAGCCTGCAGGGGCAGCATGATGATGACGAGCGGCGCACCAGCATGCGTTTATTCGCAGAAGAGGTAATTCCAGCACTCAAAGATCACGCGAAGGCCATTGGTATAGCGGACCCGTTTGAGCGCACACCCGGTTCGGTCACATTGAGTGCTGGGACTAAGCGTGCCCCTGTCGTCGATCGCGGCCCGCTGGTCGAGCTGGGATTCTAATAGCAATCATGCGGGATAAGGGAATGCACGTCATTGAAAAAGGAGGACGCAACGATGAATCTGAAATGGAAAGTTGGCGACACAACAATTACCAAAATCACGGAAATCCTCTACCCGGAATTCGACCTGATCCCTGCCGCGACGCCGGCAGTGGTCAAGACAGTCCCGTGGTTATTTCCTCACTTCGTGACCCCGGAAGGGAAACTCAGTGTGAGTATTCATTCCCTGGTGGTCGATACCCCAAGCGCGAAGCTGGTCGTTGACACCTGCATTGGCAATGGTCGCGATCGCGAGCCCTTTTCTATCATGAGCAACCTCTCCACCTCGTTCTTGGAAGACATGAGCGCGGCGGGCTATCCCCCGGAAAGCATTCATTACGTGCTGTGCACGCATTTACATCTTGATCATGTGGGGTGGAATACCCGCCTGCTCAATGGCAAGTGGGTTCCCACGTTCCCCAAAGCCTCCTATCTCATGGACAAGAAGGACGTCGCCTTGTACGGCACGATTGCTGAAAACCACAAAGACGCGTTCATGCAAATGCAACGCCGCACCTTCGCGGACTCGGTCCAGCCTGTATTTGACGCCGGCTTGGCGAAACCGGTCGAAGGACCGGCACAAGTGTGTGATGGTGTCCGCCTCGTGCCGACCCCAGGGCATACGCCCGGTCACTGCTCGGTCGTGATTGAATCCAAGGGGGAGAAAGCCTTGATTACCGGCGATTTCATGCACCACCCGATCCAATTTCATGATCCAGCCTTGTCGATTTCCGCGGACGAGGACAACAACGCCGCTATTGCTACCCGTCGTCGGGTCTTCGCAGAATATGCGGATACTCCCACGCTGATTATTGGCACCCACTTTGCCGGCCCCACCGCGGGGAAGCTCGTGCGCGATGGCGACGCGTATCGGTTGCATGTCTAAGAAATCAGGCGAGGAGTAGCGGATGCATCACTCTGGTGTCATTGCACAAGAAGTGACAGAAGCATATTGACGAGGAGGAACTAATGCCGACATTCAGGACCGCAGATGGGGCTGAGCTGTACTACAAAGTAGAGGGCACTGAACGGGGAAACCCTCCTCTGATCTTCATTCACGGCTGGTGTTCAAATCTGAACCACTGGGAACAACAAGTGAGTTACTTCCAGGACTCACATCGTATTCTCCGCATGGATAGACGGGGCATGGGCAAGTCCACCACTCCTGGAACTGGGCATACCCCAGAGCAGCACGCCGCGGACATCGCTGCCCTGGCTCGGCACGAAGGCTTCACCAACGCGGTAGCGATCTCTCACGCTGGTGGCGGCCCAGCGGGGGTGTACTTCTGCTCCGGCTATCCTGAGTTGGTCAGGGCCTATGTCATGATTGATACGGCCATAACGCCTGGAGTCGATCTCGACAATCCGACCACAATGACGGCCCGGTTTTACGCCGAGATGATAGACAAGATGACGGAGCCGGACGGAGAAAGATATTTTCGGGAGCTGTATAGCAGCTTTTTTGGCGCCCAGGCTGACCGTGAACTCGTCGACTCCACCGTCGCAGAAGCCAGTCGTATCCCAGTAGAGACCCGCGTCAAAGAGCTCAAGCTCCTAGCAGCCGACACCGCTACGCCAGCTGGGACCATGCCACAGCCGACCCTCATGATCGCCGGGACCTGGCTGGCAGACACCTTTCCACAGGCCGTTGACCATGCGCGCCTCAAATCCTTTTTCAAGCAGGCCAAGCAGGTGGAACTCGCCCGCGCTATCGGCACGGGCCATTTCGTGCAGCTTGAGGTTCCTGACCAAACGAACGCCTTTATCAAAAGCTTTGTGTCGCGATTAGCCGTATGAAGCCGTACGTCGGTGGTGCTTGCTCTGCGCTCCCTCTTTTGCCAAGAAGCTGCGCATGTACTGTCCTAATTCAATAGTGATTGTCCTAAATTGGAGAAAATATCCGTGATTCCTGATCTTTGTTAGGGAACTATGTCTTTTCCCGTATCGAGAGGAGTAGGTTCTTTGGCTGCCTGCATTGTCACCCTCAGGGGAATTGATGCCACCTCTTTCCATTCATCTTCCCGTTCATTTTGAAGTTGAATAATAAAACGATAGGTACCAGGCCCCATGAATGGAATGCCGGGAATATCTCCATAAGCCCGCGTTCGCAATTTTTCTGAGAGATCAATTTCATAAACTGAAATCTGTTTAGCCTCGTTTTGATGTGGCATAAGAAGGCGAACCCGGCCCCGTCCTTTGGTTGGTTGGTCATCTAATTCCCGTCTCCATAGAGAAACTACGGTTATCGCCAGCGCGAGAGGTAGAGGTTTCCTTTCGGTAATATACGTTGGAGGGACCGGAACCATAATTTCTTCAACAATGTCGATCAGGCTAATATTATTCGTCCTCAGATCAATGATCGCTCGTGAACATAAGATGCTCCACACATGGTCAATCATTAGCTTAATCCTGTAAACTCAATTGGAGTGGATGCGCTATTTTCCCCACGCAATGCCACGCTCACGCGGGTTTTCAGCTCTACTTCAAAGTCATCTTTTTCAAAACAGCTATCCTTCTCAAATCCCGTTAATGCAAGTGCTTCTGGAGTTAATCCTTGTACTGTATAAGGGACACTTTCTGTCCAATGCATCAATTCTGAAAACGGCGCGAATCGAACGATCAAGGCAACATCAAAAACGGAGGCTACTCGCAAGAGTGTTTTAATACTTAAAAATCCAGAATCGGGATTTTCCATGCGGGAAATAACAGATTGTGGCATCCCTAAAGCTTGCCCCAGTTGCTCCTGTGTCCAATTTCTCTCGTCGCGCATCGCACGAATCTGGAAAGGAATGTCGGCTTTGACTTGACTTTCAACAAAAAGTTTTCGATGTTTTTTGCTTTTTTTTAATCTTTCAAAAAGTTTAAAAATTTTAGAAATCATATTGACGCACCCTCCTGTTGCTCGCGTCTGAAAGAATTAGCTTTCTCCGTTGTATTGCCTGCTTTAACGCATCATCTGGATTAAATCGGCTATTTCTTTCTTCAGCAGGAAACAGCAAAGTAAATTGTCCTTCTTTTGGCCCAAACCATCCTAAGGGACGATACTGAATGCCTTCACCCTTAAAGCGGATTTTTCCGATACCATCCTTTACTGGAGCATAAAGGGGTCGTACCCATAGATGTCTCCGTAAGTTTGCTAAGCGTTTTAGCCGCGCATGGAATTCTTCTTGTGCCTCTATTCCTAAGCCTTCGTACCATTCGGCAATCGCACCCCGGCCTCCACTTGTGACAAATTCCATAATTGTCCACAGCCTCATCGTATACCACTTTCGCTATAAAGATCAAAGAAGATTTCTCTAATATAGCAGTATATGCTATATTAGAGAAATAAAGAAAGGCAAAGACAGTGTCCTATTTTGGACACTGCCACCGCACACCACCGCTTGTCTTGCAATGCCAACGGACGCTATGATCCGACGCGTTAGACACAAGGAGGCACGCATGACGCAATCCGTAACACCGGCGACCGACCGCGAAGCCAGTGTGGGCCGGCTGAACTATCTCGATTCCTCAATTCCAAGTTCATTGTATCGCAACGGCAAGATACTCCTGCGGCGCAACGCTGACGGGAGCGACTCCGCCATGGAAGGGGTCGTCTACGACGAGCGCCAGGTCACGGTCCGTAAC
>JAYVFX010000183.1:0-2139 GCA_043772795.1 Deltaproteobacteria bacterium | reverse complement strand
CAAAGCACAAGAACTTGACATCGCCATCGGCATTCATCTGGTTGTGCACCGTAATTACTCTGGCCATGATTGGTACATGGACCGTCGTCCGGGTTTTATGTACATGAGCATGAATGTGATCCAGGACCCACGCATGGTGCTGACGACGATGGTGTACGATGGTGTCTTCGAGCGTTTTCCGCGCTTACGCGTCGCGACTATCGAATCTGGCAGTGGCTGGGTAGTCGAATGGATGGACCGGCTTGATTATCGCTTCAGTTACATGGGGCACTCATGTGCGATGAAACGACCAGCAAGCGAATATTTCGCCCGTAATATCTGGATCTCTGCTGATCCGACCGAACGGCTGTTGCCTTATATGATCGAGCTGACGAGCGATGACAAATATTTTATTGGCTCAGATTTTCCCCATGCCGAAGGCTTCATTGACCCGATCGTCAACACCCGCAAAGCACTGGCGAAGTTACCCGAGGCATCAATTAACAAGGTCCTTGGAGAGAATGCGGCAAAGTTTTTTGCGGTGTGATACTTAACGTTGGGGAGCAACGAGAGTACTGTGAGAATCTGAGAAATTGTTTGGCTCCCGAAAATTATTGAGAAGCTAGAGCAGAAACATCAGGTTTCTCCATATGAAGTCCGCGAAGCACTGAATAACAATCCCAGGATATTCTTTCGCGAAACTGGATATGTTGAGGGCGAACACCTCTATGAAGCTCTCAGTCGAACAGATGCAGGACGATATTTGGCTATCTTTTTCATTCGCAAACCACGAGATAAAGCGCTAATCATTTCTGCACGGAATATGGATCGAGCGGAGCGTAAACGTTATGGCAAGAAGTAAGAGAAAAGTATCTCTAGCCCCAGCAAACTTGCGTATTCTTGAGGCATCGGACTTTTGGGATGAGCATAGTCTCCTCGATTTTCCAGACACAAAAGAAGTTGAAGAGGTCGACATTCAGATTGAGCGCGAGGCGTATTATTGCCCGGTATCTCACGGCCTCCTGAAAAAACTCCAGGAACGTGCCCGTACCGAAGGTGTTTCTACTGAAACGTTGGTGAATCTTTATCTGCAAGAAAAGCTCGCGTAAGGACAGATCTCATGCCACGCAAACTGACCGAAACCCAAGTCGCCAGCTATCAACGCGATGGGTTCTGTTTCCCCATTCCTGCGTTCTCATCTGCAGAAGTTACCAACCTGCGCGCGCAACTCGAAACCTTTGAAGCACAGCAAGGACACGCTTTGCACGGCACCCAACGCCTAAAGACGAGCTTACTCCTGACATGGGTTGATCGTGTCATTCGCGCCCCACAGATTCTTGATCCTGTCGAAGATGTAATCGGTCCAAACATCTTGTGCTGGGGTGTCCACTTCTGGATCAAAGAGCCACAGACGATTGACTATGTCTCCTGGCATCAGGATCACCAATACTGGGGATTGGACTCAGCCGAGATTGTTACCGCATGGGTTGCGTTGTCTCCAGCAACGATTGAAAGCGGCTGTATGCGTATGCAGCCCGGCAGTCACAAAGTACATCTGCCACATGAGGATTTGTTCGACAAACCGAACATGCTCTCGCGTGGTCAGACAATTACGGAGGGAATCGACGAGGCCACGGCTGTCTACATCACGCTCAAGCCAGGGGAGACGTCGTTGCACAACGTGCGTATCGCCCATGCCTCAGCACCGAACCGCTCAGAAGATCGACGTATTGGCATTTCTATTCGCTACATGCCACCGCAAACGCGCCAACAGTTAGCAGCATGGGACAGCGCGGCCCTTGTGCGTGGTGAGGACCGTTTCGGACACTTCATCCACGAGCCAAGTCCGACCAGAGACTTTGATCCGACGTGTGTTGCTTTTCACGAAAAAACTACCGCAAACCTGCTCTCGTTTCTTTACAAAGATGCTGCGGAACAGCGGAAGGCGGAGTATCAGGCAACTGTAGGTTGAAGTGTGGTGCAGTGGGTCGTTGTGAAGGCAGAAAGCCACGTTTGGGGACTTGCCGTGAAGGCAATTATTTTGTTTTGTGGACAAAAGATTGGCTCTCTGATATTTCCCGTGAAAATGTCGACTTCTACACTACATATCGTGCTTACTGCATCCTATTTTGCCTAAATATTGTAGTACTCCACGGCAAG